>NZ_JACJSW010000106.1:0-51081 GCF_014698375.1 Microcystis flos-aquae FACHB-1344
GTGTAAGACAGTACATGGTTTTTTAACTGTGGTATGCGACGGTGGTGGAAGCAGAAACTTAAATCGTGAGGTTTAGGAATCGCCGCACTTTTAGGGCGGCGAGGATGTCAACAATGTTCCCTTCTTTAATGCCAAGGTGTTCTCTGAAAGCAGATTTAATTAACTCCTCTCGACGACTAGCTAAAAGCCTGTTCCACTGTCCAACTTTCATTCCAGAGAACTGTGTTCGATAAACACGCTTTTTAAAATCCTCAATTCCTGGATGTAAAATCCTGTCCATTTTGGCAAAATTATTGTCTAATCTATATTTGAAGCGAGTGATCAGTTCCCGCAAGAGCATTTGATACTCTGGTGTCGGCTTATAAAGCCTGCCATCATTTCCCCAAGAATTAACTATTTCTTCAGCTTGAAATAGTTCTTCGTCCGTTCCTTGAAATTTGTATCTATTCGTATTTGTTTGTTGCAAATTTGCTCTCCTTTGGCTTGTATCTTCGGGTTCTAGAACAAGGTAATCAGGAGGATTATGATAATGATCATCTCTCGCTTTAGCCACTGAAAAGCCAGAGACAACGCATACATCTAGAATCTTGGGTTTGCCATAAATTACCGCTTCGGGCAGCCAAGCTATTAGAGAAACGTAGGTTTGATCAAACTGAAAATGATTTTGACTATCTTTGAAACGGGCTGTTATTTCAGTAGCTAATGGGAACCATGCTTTTATTTCTAATCCTGGGTAGGCTGGATGCTACCTTAGTAAACAGCTTGACACCCCTAGTGTAGCGGACGGTATGGAGTCTTTGGTACAATGGCGAAGGTTACTCGCTGCTGCTGATCTGGAACGATAGAAAGTTTGGGCAGAAGTCAACACACTGCCTCAAACTCTGCTATGCTGACTACGTTGAAGATTATCGAGGTTGGCAAGAAACTATGAGGCGCAGTCAACGGGAACTAGAAGAACTTTTGAGCGATTCTCCTAGTTTAAAACCCTACTGGGAGCAAGTATTTTTAGATTGCTATGCCACGGCTTTAAAAAGCTGGCGAGATAACCCCGATTATCAATCCTTTAACTTTACCGATGATTGTCCTTTTCCCCCAGAAATTAGTCAGATTTTACAGAAAAAAGTTTGGCAATAAAATTATCTTTAAAAGTTTGTCAGTGGGGTTAGGACATAAGAATCAGTCGTCAGGAGATTATTTTTATTTATTCTTCCCACTTCATAATTCATAATTTATAATTCCTAATTCCTAATTCCTAATTCCTAATTCCTAATTCCTAATTCCCACTCCCTAACCCCTCATCCCTTCTACTGATAACCAATGCTCCCTACCGTTGAGACTTTAATTATTGCCGTCGAAAAAGCCGACTCAGCTAATGAGTTACTAACCGCCGTGGAAAATTTAGCCGCCGCCAAAAGTGAGGCGGCAATACCCACCCTTACCGATGTCCTGAGATATAATAACCCCGGTGCCTCCGTGGCAGCCGTGGACGGTTTAATCGCCATCGGCAAAGCGGCGGTTCCCTATTTACTAGCCAACCTAGACGGTTATAATTATGGGGCGAGAGCTTGGGCAACCCGCGCCCTAGCGGGAATTGGCGATGTGCGAGGATTGGACTTATTGCTTGATGCGGCGGTGAGTGATTTTTCCTTTAGCGTGCGGCGAGGGGCGGCTAGAGGCTTAGGAAATATAATTTGGTCTGATTTGGAGGAAAGTCGGGTTTCTGAGGCTCAGAATGCGGTTTTTGCAGCACTGGAGAAACTTTTGCAAGGGGATCCAGAGTGGGTGGTTAGATATGCGGCGATCGTCGGATTGCAGGGATTAGGAACTGCGGCGGCGGCATTTCGCGGGGCGATTCGGGAACTTTTAGGACAGATTCGGGAGACAGAAGCGGAAATAGTGGTAAGATTGCGCGCCGATCAAGCTCTGGAACACTTACAATAACCCTAAGTCACAAAGTAGAAAAACTTATTTCTCTACAGGGAGAAACAATTACACTAACATTCTATGAAATATTGGCAGGAAATTTTAGCGATCGCTCAACGAATTTTAGTGGAATTAATCCGGCGCGGGCGTAGCTTAATCCTCTGGGGCATTTTCCCGATCCTTGTCCTGCTCTTAAATGGCTATATTATGGCAGAAAAAGGCAAAATTGAGCTTGCTGAGGCAATGGCTCTGGCTACTCCTCCCACCCTCGTCGGGGCGGCACTTTTCTTTAGTTGTTTGGGGGGAACCGTGGCAACGGTAGTAGCAGAAAGGGAACAACAAACGATTAAACGGTTATTTTTATCGCCTTTAAGCGGTGTTTCCTATTTTATCGGCATTTTTCTCGCCCATTGTGCGATTGCCGCCTGTCAGACAGTTTTAGTTTATTCTATTGCTAAACAGTATGGAGCCACTTTTAAAGGCTCAATTCCTCTAGAATTATTAATTATTTTCCTTAGTATTACCGCCTATGTGGGTTTAGGATTTATCCTCGGTACTCAACTGGCGAAAAGAACCGAAGATGTTAATGCTTTGGTGGGAACTTTTGGGGTTCCTTTATTAATTTTAGGCGGCGTTTTTCTCCCCACTGCTTTATTCCCCGACAATATTCTATCTCTGGCTAAATATAACCCGATCTACCACATGAATGAAGCTTTAATTGCTGTTTGGGCAAAGGGCGAAAATCTGCAAGATATTAGCTCTCATTTTCGCTTTCTCTGTCTCTTTGCTTTAGCTATGGTAGCAGGTGGTTGGCTTACCTATCGACAAATGTTAAACCTTGAACGCCGACTGTAAATCAGTGATCAGTGATCGGTTATCAGTTAGGTAGGGTGGGTTAGGCGGAGACAAATTATCAGACTTAATCATTAATTTATCTATTCGCCGTAACCCACCATCAGTTATTCAGCTTCTTAGTTTTTCAGTGTAATTAGCCAATTTCCCTGTTATTCGTACTATTACCTAGCTGACGGCTGATGGCCTAAAAAAGCCTGACTATCCTTATTACTTTATTAAAAATGCTGACTATTAATAATGTCAAAAAAAATTACGGAAGACGCTTAGTATTAGATCAATTAAACTTTCATATTGAAGCGGGGGAAATTTACGGTTTACTCGGTCCCAATGGTGCGGGAAAAACCACCACTATTAACTTAATTTGTAATTTATTAAAACCCTCATCGGGAGAAATTACCTTTAATTATTTGCCAATTTCGAGAGTTACTAAAGAATTAATTGGGGTTGCCCCGCAGGAAAATTTGTTGTACAAATCCCTTACTTGTGAGGAAAATCTCAACTTTTTTGCTCAGATTTATGGACTCGATCGCCCCCAGCGTCGTCATCGGATCAAAACCAGTTTATCCGCAGTAAATTTGCTTGATCGCGCCCGTAGTCCGGTGGAAACTTTAAGCGGTGGAATGCAGCGCCGAATGAATATTGCCGTGGCTATTGTTCATCAGCCAAAATTATTAATTCTTGATGAACCAACTACCGGTTTAGACATCGAATCTCGCTATGAAATTTGGGATTTAATCGGAGAATTACGGCGACAGGGAATGACAATTTTATTAACTACCCATCTCCTCGATGAAGCACAGCGTCTCTGTCAACGTATAGGAATTTTAAAACAAGGTCGTATTATTGCCGAAGGTAATTTAAATCAGCTGCGTCAGCATATTCCTGCGAAAGAAATTATTATCATGGATACCCAGGATCAAGAAGCTGCAATAAATCGAGGTAAACAATTAGGATTTACTCCCAAATTTTACGGCAAAGATTTAGCTTTTTGGTTAGATGAACACCTAGAATTAAGCGAGATTATTCGGGCATTCGACGGCATTAATATTGATTCTATCGCCCGTCAGACCGTACAGTTAGAACATATTTATATGGAAATTATGAATCAATTTTGAACCAGTTTTTGAGAATTAAGGTTGATGATCGGCATTTTTTCGGTAATTTACCTCAATTGAGTTAAATCGCCGTTTTTAACCGTCATATTCTTGGAAAACTGAGGCGAGTGGGCTGTTCGACCATGACTTAATCAACAGAAATTCAAGTTAAAAATCTAGACCATCTAGGATTAGTAGCTGGAATTATAGATGAAATAGGAATCGTTGAAATTATTAACGAACAAGTATCAATGGGTTCCAGGAGAAATTGTCACAGCTGGGCAAGTCGTGAAAGCGATTATCCTGAACGGATTGGGATTTGTCTCCCGATCCTTGCATTTAGGGTCTGCTGAAAAAGTTTTTCGGTGGGGGTAGGGTGTAGGGTGTGGGGGATAGGGTGTAGGGTTTTACCGATTTTCAGGGGGTCAATTACCTAATTTTCAGGGAAAAAGTGCCTAAAGTTGGCTCTTCTGGTTTCTGTGTGGAAACGAGGTCTATAATGATAGTTTCTTCAGAAAAATAGTCCCAAAAGTCTTTCTCAGTAAACATTTCACGATTCCATAAGCAAAAATTATCACAGAAAGTCGAGAAGAGCCTAAATTTCCCCCCCGATCCCTCCAATGGCTGGCACTTTTTGATTTCAAAAAAGCCTAAAAATATTATCCAACAAGGTTTTTAGATTTATTCAGCCAACCCTATCTAGACATCATCTATATCTAGTTTAAAATGGGAAAGTCCTCAGCAAGATGGAGAATTTTGGGTAGAATTTGTAGATTATTTGTTTCTTACTGAGGACTAGATTAAGCAAAAATTCCCTCAACTGATTTTCAGTCAATAAAATTAACTACTTATTTTTTTTGATTTTGTCTAATTCCGCCAATAATACCGCTGCTTCCTATAAGAATAAGGGCAACGGTTAATGAAGGTTCAGGGGTACTGACAATGCGGATTTCTATCGGAAAAGAAAAATTAAAGATTTCAAATCCTTGATTTATGGATACACTAAAATCCTCCGGATCAAGAATATCTTCAGAAACTTGTTGAATTTTGCCTCCACCGGCCGCTACATCTTGTAAAAAAGCATCAGCTATTCCAGAAGTTATTTCATCTAAACCAGCGAATTTAGAAGGGACAGTAGGATTAGTAAAAAAGACATTAGGATTTCCAAAAATACTACCAGGATTATCATCAGCACCAAAAAAGATATCGGAATATCCTAAATTAATGATTTTTGTGTTTTGATAGAGCAAATAATACTCCACTGCCTCTGGATTAGCACCATAAATAAATTCTTCAACGCGAGAACCCTGACGACCAAACCAATCTTGTCCTAAAATATCTCCCCCTAAATTAAGAGCTTGAGTTACTGAAAAACCTTCTTTCTGCCCAAAACCATAACCAATATTACCTAAAGGGATATTATTGTTATTTAAGTAATTCATTAAGTTGGGAAAACTGGTTAGACTTTTAAGGGTTGCTGAACGGGTTGCACCTGTGGGATCTGGACTATGTTCTCGGCCTGTTGCATAATAGCGACTGTTCAGGTCACCACGAAAACCAATATGTCCAGCATCTGGGGCATTTCGATCTAAATTAGAGTAACCGACATATCCTTCATTTTGATTTTGATCTCCGAAAAAGAACAGTGTTCCATTGACGGAAAGAGGACGAGTTTCCAAAAATTCTAATCGATCATAATCAAATATTTGAGCTTGTACAGTTGTGGGTATCATCAAAACTGTTGTAGTCGCAGTAGCCAAACTTAACCATTTCATTAGAGAATTACTCATGAGCTTTAAACAATCCTATCTATAACTTGAGTAGAGGTTGGGGAACAAAAAAGGGGATTAGTGAATAGACATCTCCAATAATTCTTAGAACAGAGGCTCAAACCCTCACAGCGAGCCTATAGGAATATTTTCTGGAGATGTCTAATGTTTCTTTCTAAGAATACAAGCCGTTCCAACAGCCATTAAAAGTCCAAGTAAACTACTAGGTTCAGGTACAGAAGTAGTTTTTAAGGGAACAAAACCTCGATCTCCTCTGGCTTCTCCGAATTTTAAACCGGGGATTACACTGGCCACTTGATCAGCCGTTTCTTGAGTCAAAGCTGCATTAACAAGGAAATCACTAAATTTTTGGGTGAAAATTAATTCAATGGGTTCAAGAAACCAAGTTCCCGCTTCAACATCAACCGTTGGCGCACTAAACGTATTAACACTCAAGATTGGCACATTGGTTGTCACAGTATCGATGGCAAAAAATGAGAAATAATCCGTAAAAAATACCGATAATTCCCCTAATTCTAAGGGTGAGATCAAACTATATCTCGTGGGATCAACTGCAAAGGAAAAACCCCCACTAAATTCAATTGTTCCTGATGTTGGCAAAAAGGTATCGGTTTCTTGATCAAAAAGAAACTCAAAGGTAGTTCCGCGATTACCTAAAATAGTAGAGGGTGGAACAACTGGCCAAGCAAACTCATAGCCAGTAGCAGGGGGTACTAATTCGTCTATGTTTGATAAGGTTAAACCAATTGCTTCTAAAGATATCAAAGTAGTAGCATCAAGTCGAATACTTTCTTTCCCAGAGACAAAGCGATAGGGCAGAAATTCGGCTTTTGCAGGAGATGAAGATACAGTAAGGGTTGTTATCCCAGCTATTAATGAACTCAGTAGGGAGAAAACACTAACTTTGAGTTTTTGATGCTTTAATAACCTTTGTTGTTGGTTAACGCTAAAAAGTACACTTGTTGTTACTTGATTCATGTTTTAACTCCAAGATAATTCCTGCGGATTTTTGTAACTTAATTGACTCAATCAGGGTGAGAGCATCTCAAACGCTATTGACAATTGGCTAATTTTGTGATCCGCTTGCTGTGTGGGCATTTCAAGTGATACCAGTCAATCTGAATAGTGACGAAATCGACCCATTTGGTCGATTTTTGCTTAACAATTGAGATGGCCAATTCTCCTCAAATATACCTGAATCGTCTTCTGGGTAAGCAACTTACATAAAGTTCATTTTGTCAAGGATTGTTAAGATGCGCTTACCCTGATTGATTCAATTACCTAAGAGAACAATACAAGGGAGAACCATAAAGTTCCAGATTTTTTCCGAAAAATTTTGGTTTTATAGCCTTAGGTATTAAGCTTAGAACATTTCACCCTTCTCCAGTAAAAGAGGGGAAGAGGTGAGGGGACTTTCTTAATGGGACTTTGACATTTTTACAGGCTAAAAAAGGAAAACTATTGATAAATAAGGCTTTCACCCCTTTTTGCGATTATTTTTTTGTCAAAGTCCCATTTAGTAGCACAGAGGATAAAGTGCAGGGTTTTTGATATGTTACATTATCTGAAGTTTGCACTTTTTCCCTTTTGCAAAACATTACCCTTTTTTCAAATGTTCAACTAATTCAACCGCACAACCGATGCCACTTTCATGAAAGCCATAGGAATCAATGCCTCGTTTTTTGATGTGAAAATAAGTCCCTGAGAAGTAAATAGGGCCGGTTTCATTGAGTTGATAAATTTGTTTTTGGGCCTCTAGAGTATTCATGTCATAAGCTGGATGTCGATACTTAAGAATGCGGATAATTTTGTCTTCATCAATGGCGATAGGTGGGGTATCTAAGGAAACAAAATAATCTTTCTTGGCGGTAAAATTATGGACTTTGTTAGCATAATAAGTCACATAAGTATAAAGCTTTCCTTCTTTAGTTACTTGCCCATAATTCCAGGATTGCCATTTACTGCGATCGGGGTTCATAATAACGGGATCAGTGTGAACAGTGACGGCGGTTTCATTGTATTTAAAACAGCCTAATATTTGTTTTTCTAACGGGGTTGGTTCAGCCAGTATTTCTAAGGCTTGATCGGCATGAGTAGCGATGACAACTTTATCATAAACCTCTTCATCAGTGGTGGTTTTAACGGTTACTTTTCCGTCTTCCCTTTTTTGAATAAAAACCACTTCTTGTTCAGTGCGAATGGGTTTCTTTAAAGCATCTTTGACCCTTTCAACATAACGACTGCTTCCCCCTTTAACGGTTTGCCATTCGACCGTTTTTCCCCCCAACCCTCCTTGGTCATGAGTCATAAAAAAGCTGATAAAAGTTGAAGCGGGAAACTCCATTAATAAATCAGTAGGAATTGACCAAACGGCTGACCCCATTAGCATGACAAAGTTATCTCGAAAGGCTTGGCTATAGTTATTTTTATCTAGATATTCTTGCATAGAAATTCTCGTTTTTCCTTCCCAAAAATCAGCCCGTGCTTCTGAAAAAAAACGTTTAGCTTCTTGATAACAAGCGACTAATTCAGAGGATTGCTGACGAGCAAATTCTTCCATCGGCAGTTCTAAATCTAGGGAATTAAACTGCATTCCAGTATCCAAATTATAAAAATTAAATCCGCCTAAATGATCTTGAGTCTCTGCTCCTAAATCAGCAAAAAATTTCATCAAGTTGGGATAATTAGGTTTATTACAAACCACAAAAGCCGTATCAAAAGAAATGCGTTGACCATCTTCATCCAAATCTAAGGTGTGAGCATGACCGCCGACACGACTACTTTTTTCATAGACATCAACCTCATATTGATCTTGAAGATAATAGGCGATGGGAGAGCCAGAAATACCCGAACCAATGATTGCTAATTTTTCCATGATTTTGTCCTTGAATAAATTGTGAAGGTGGTTAATTAGTGTAGTTAAAATTCAAGAAACTTTCCTAACTATTCTCCGAAGAATGTTGATAGTCAGGATGGGACTTTTGGGACTGACTTAAACTCAGCAAAAATAAGACAAAAATGACTAACATTAATGAGAAGATATACCGAGTTCCCATCATGGTCATGACAATAGCTGATAGAATGGGACCGGCGGTACAACCTGCACTATAAATTAAGGTAAAGACAGCACTCCCGGAGGATAATTCATTAAGGGTAACGGTAGAACCAATCAGGGCTAACGATAAGGGAAAAATGGGACTCATTCCTACCCCAGAGACAAAAGCTAAAAAGGGGGTAATCATGGGATTTTCGATTAAAGATAAGCCAAAAACTGAAACAATTACAATAATTACACTACCGACTAAAACCTTAACTTTCCCCATCTTATCGGCTAAATGAGTAATAGGAACGGTTGAAATTAATCCGCCTAAAATAAACAAGCCAAAGATTAAACCCATGCGCTCAATACCATAGTTTTGTTCGAGTAAAAAAAGTGGATAAAGAGAAACTAAGGTGGCAACACTGAAGCCATAAGCAAAAGCTCCTTGTAGGGGAAGTTTGAGCTTTTGAATAATGCTAAAGTTGGGCTTTTGAAACTTAACCGTTTTCTCTGGTAATCCAAAAAAGACAACAACAATTCCACTTAAAATCAAGCCACTTCCTAATAAAAAAGTTATCTTAGGAGAAAGATTATAGGCGACTGCTCCCATAATCGGACCGATACCAAAACCTAAGCTAAAAGCTAAAGCATCTAAACCATTAACCATGGCTCGATTTTGATCATTACAAAAATAGTTAATAGCGGTTTGTCCAGAAATCAGATATAAACAACAGGCCAAACCCATAACGCCACGAATGATAAACCAAAGAGATAATTGAGTAGTAAAGGCAAATAGAGGTGCAGTTATTCCCATTAAAAGGAATCCTAACATCATGGTTTTTCTTAATCCAATTTGGCGAAGAATGCTAGCCACAATCGGTGTTCCTGCGGCAATGACAAAAAAGTAAAGAGTAGAATTTGCTCCAATAACAATATTGTCGTAACCCTTTTCTTTCATAAGGGTAGAAACAAAGGGATTAAATAACCCTAGGGAAATTCCCGATAAAAAGGCCACTAAATAAAGGGCGGGAAGTCCAACAGAAAAGGGAGAATTGGCATTTTTAGTCATCATGGGAAAATTCCAGCACAAGGTTTATAAGCGGGTTTTTAAAGAGGTGTGGGACGATAAAAATGATAGGGAGACGGAAGATTAACCCCCTGTAACTTCAGACTTTGCAGACGATAGAGATAAGCTGCACCGCGCATAATATGAGTTGCTACATCCACCACTTGACGATTTTCGGAAAATTCTAAATAAGTTCCTCGAACCCAATCGTTAAATGAACCCATCGCCGGACCACACCAAATTTGATAATCCATTGTTCGTTGTGGCTGTCCACTGGTTGCCCAACGAGAAGAAAGCCCTAAATACCAGCGAAAAATTAAAGCCATTTTCCGTTTAGGATTATTATTCGCTCGTTCAATTTGTTCGGGATCTCGCTCTTGAAAATAAGCAAGGGTTTCTTGCCAAACTGCCTCTAATGGTTTTTGGAAAATTTGCTTTTCTATGGTTTGACGAACCTCGGTCGGAATGGCATCAATTCCCTCATAAGTTTGATACAAATCATATAATTTTTGCGCGCGCATGGGGAATAAACTTCCCCGTTTTAAGAGTTGAACTTTCACCCCCATTTCAAACATATCAGCACAAGGGGCCATTACCACATCGGCCATTGCTGCTTGGGCTAATAATTGTTTGGTATGTTCAGATGTTCCCGCTTCAATACAAGCATGATTCACCGAACCCGTCACAATGTAACTCGCTCCCATCATAAAGGCTGCTAAAGCTGATTCTGGGGTACTAATGCCACCGGCCGCCCCCACTCTAATAGAACGCTCATACTGATATTGTTGTTGAATCTCATTGCGTAAGGCAATAATAGAAGGGAGAAGGCAAACCAAAGAACGATTATCTGTGTGACCACCAGAGTCAGCTTCAACGGTTATATCATCGGCTAAAGGAACTTTTTCAGCTAAAGTTGCTTGTAAGGCTGTAATTTGTCCCTGTTCAACTAAAGCTTTCAGCAGTTTAGGGGGAGCAGGTTTTAAGAATTTCTGAGCAACTTCGGTCCGAGAAATTTTGGCAATGATCTTATTTTGGGTTTCAATATCGCCTTGAGAATTTAGATGTAATCCTGATGCTCGGTAACGGACAATATGGGGGGTTAAATCCAGGTAAGCAGAGGCTTCAACAGTTCTTACCCCATATTTGAGGTAAAGTTCGACTGAACCCCGTTCTAGGGCTTCCTCTGAGGGGCTATGGATTAAATTGAAGGCATATCGTCCATTGGGTAAAGCTTCTTGAATGGTGTGAATGGCTTTTTCAACCCGTTGGGGAACTAACCCGGCTGCCCCAAAACTGGCTAAAAATCCAGCTTTTCCCAAAGAAATCACCAAATCTTCGGAAGCGATACCCCCGGCCATTGCACCGGCTGCATAAGCATAGTCTAACCCATGAAAGTCACAAAAAGCGCGATCGCCTAATTGTTGGGGTGATAGGGCATTAATCATGCTACGGGGCAGTATATCAGCATTAGGTTCGTGAGAAAGTCCTATCTGGTTATTTTTGACATATACATAACAAGGCTGCTCTAAATTGGCTAATTTTTCTCGAATTCCTTCACTATCAAAGGAGATAGATGGTTTAGGGGAGCTAGTAAGAGGGTTATGGCTAGTTAACATGGGGTTTATTTCTCCATTGTTGTTGACTTTAAACTGACGGAAAAGAAAGATGGGTGTTTACTATTCACTGGTAACTGGGGTGATCGCAGTTCGATGGTTAATGCACTAACCGAGTAGTCGAGATACACTGGTCTCTGTTCACTGTTCACTGTCTAATAGACACAGGGCGATGTCTTTAATTTCGTAAATTCTTAAGTCTTCTTTCCAAAGACTGGCATCTCCGATAATTGTGATTACATCATCTTCGACTCGAATATCGGAAATATGCACTTCTAAAGACATTAAACGATTTTCGGGTGTAATTTGTCCTCGATATTTCCAGGTAATTTGATGATTAATGGCTTGACCAAAACGCGGATTTTTGAAAGATTTGCCTAAGTCTAATTGCAGCGCATAAGTTTGCATAGCTTGAAGAATAGACTCAACGCCTAATGCACCAGGCATCACGGAATCTTGATAGAAATGGAAGGGAAAATACCAATCTTCGGGAGTAATTGATTGGCTGGCATAAATATATCCTTTTTGATACTTACCCCCATCTTGAATTAGGAAAACTTTTTCGATAAAATCAAGATAATTTTGAGAAAGACGATAATGGGGTTTTTCAGGATTTACTGAATAGAAGGTTTGGTGAGTTAAGGAATCTTGTAAATTAATTTCCTGTAGGGTTAAATCGGATAAATTATTCAGTTGATACCAAGGTTTAAGACGTTTTCCACCATCAAGTCCCACTTGATTCGCTAACACGGCTGTGCTAAAGTCTCCAAAGACCATATTTCCCCGATAAAAAGGCTCACCTTCACAAGATAACTCAAACTCAAACTTTTGAATAATTGCCCCTTGAATAGCGGTGGTAGAAAGGAGACGAACTTTATCCGTAATGGTTTTATTACGGAGGTCAATTTCTTTGAGAATTGTCCCCTGTCCATCTAAATTACGAAAATGAAGATCATCTTCTGGGAATAATAAAGTTGCTCCCATATAAACCCCTAAGAAAATACAAGGTTGACCGGCAATTTCAATATAAGTACAGTAGGGCAAAGTGGGATAGGCATTATGGTTATAAAACCAAGCATTTTCTTTGACATCAAATTCGGTAATAATTTCCGATGGTTTTTGCAATTCATGACGTTTACCTTCGATGTCTAATACCCGACTTACTAACTGAAACTCCCCATTAGGTAAACGAACCGATTGACGATTTTCATAAATATCGAATTCTGATCCCAAACAAGCAGCCACTGATCCTTTAGCAAAGGTTTTTAATTGGTTTTCATTAAATAAAACTGATGACTGTTTTGATAATTGGGAAATCTGGGGGAATGTTCCTGACTCAATGGGTTGAAAAATACTGGGAATAGTAGCTGTTTTTTCTACCAGTTGAACACCAATATTTTTAATAGTAGCAATGGTTTTTCCGCCAAAAATAACATCCACATTAGCCAGAAGATAAGGTTGAGGAGAAAGTCCAATTTCTAACACCTCCATTTGATATATTAAAGTTCCATGTTGGGGAGTCACTTGTCCCCGAAAACGGGCTGCTTGGGTTTGATTAGGAATCACCTGAAAACGAGCATCTTTCCTGTGAGTTTGTAACCCTAACCATAAACAGTAAAATTGCACCAGTTGGATACTTCCTTCAATCATTAAATTCCCCGGTAAAGTGGGGTCATTTTTAAAATGACAAGAATAATACCAGTCCTCAGGGGTGATCTGTTTTGATCCCACTGCTAACCCTAGTCCAGCTATTCCTCCTTGAGGATTTACCATTATCACTTTCTCTAACATTAAGAGTTTTTCTGGGGGTAATCTGAGGGAAGAATTTAAGCCATTTTGTTGATAGTTTTTCCCTAAACAAGCCTCAATATTTCCTTGACTTAGATTAAGAAGTTCTTCTTTTTTAAAGAATGACTTAGAACAAGTTAAAAGAGGAGTAAACTGTTGTCTTTTAATCAAGTTTCTTTCTTTTTCTTCAGCCTCTTTTAGCACAATTCCCTGTCCTTTTTCTAATTCTTCATCAGAAAAGAGTCCAGCACAACCGTCATGAAGTTTCATCCAAACTTGATCCCCAATTAACACCTCTCCTTGGAAGAAAATTAATAAGCTATCATCAGTTTTAACCGAAGAGGTGATCTTAACTCGACACCGTAACAACTTAACATTTTCAGGTTGTTCAAATAAGAAGGTTGCAGATAAATCTAATAAACGGAAAGAGCGTTTTCCTTGATTTTCAAAATCTGTCCCGATATAACTTAATAGCATCAGGAGTCCGTGGCCAGCTTCTTTACAAATTCCTACCGTTAATTGACCATCAACTGCATACCAAGCATCTTCTGGTACATCATATTCTGTTTCGATAAAACCTGATTTATAATCACCTAATTTTCCTTCTAATTGAGTCACCCGACTGACGAACAAAAAGGGAGGAGACGGCATTCTGACTCGTTGGGTATAATGATCAATGGGTTCATATTCTTGACCAAAAACCTTGCAGACTTTACCTTCAATAAATTCGAGAATCTCAGGTTGATCAAATAAACAAGGTTTAACGGTTTTAGGATGAGAAGAAATAACGCTTGTTCTTAAATGATCAACTGTAGAAATGGTTTGAACTTGGGAAAGAAGTTGAGGAGAAGACGCAACTAAAGCAGCGACTTTTTGAGAAGCAGTATTTTCTCGAATAATTGAATTTTGTTGCTCGGTTTGGGGTTCGATATTAGCTTTGGGTGCTGTGGTTAACACTGTCTTAAAAATCGCCTCTAAGGTTTCTGCTTCATCTGTTAAATAAAGAGGGGATAAGTCTAGTTCTACCCCATGACTGACTAATTGTGCTAACATCTTAATAATGGTCGCTAAATCATCAGCACCTCGACGATTAATACACAATGCAAGATGCTCTTTTTGACCAAGAGTTTCTGATATCCAACGAGAACAACTTCCTCCTGATCCTAATTCTAGAAAGATTTTCACTCCGTCTTGATAAGTGCGTTCAATTAAGCGAGGAAAATCTAACATTTTACACATTCCTTGACTTAAATGATCACCAATTTTCTCTTGTTCTAAGGTCAGAGAATCATAATGAGAAGAGGAATAAAAAATAGTATCAGGTGCTGTTCCCATTGTCACCGTATTTAGCTTAAGAAACTCATTGTATTCTGATTGCATAACTTCACAATGTAAAACCATATCAGAAGGCGAACGAAACCGATCACATTGTAATTTTTCAATCACCCGTAAACAACCTTGAGAATCTCCTGCGATCGCAACTTCTTGAGGGGTATTAATATGGGTTAAATAAACCTTACTTTCTGTTTTTAAACATTCTTGAACTGCTTCAGCTGTAGCCATTAAAACATAACTACTCCATGAATTTTCATCTATCGGTTGACCCCAAGATTCTGCAACGGCTTGTTTAGCTCCCATTAAACGGGTATGAAATAGGGGAGAAGAATGAACAAATTGACTTCCTTGATCCGCATTTGGCCACACTCCTAATGAATACATCATGGTACTTTCTCCCATGCTATAACCGAAGGCAGCATCAGGTTTAATCTTGAAATATTTCTGCATAATTTCGGTGAATAAAACCGCAAAACCTGTTCCCGTTTCTAAGAGAGATAAAGGGTTAGCAATGAATTGAGTTTCTAGGGTTTCTAAGTCTTGTTTAGAAAGGGGAGATTGACGGCGAGGATAAAGAGAGTTTGCTTGAAAAAAGGTAGCAGGATCACTAATTAAACTCTCTGCTCTCTCCCATAATCTAGGGAATAATTGAAAAAGATTTCTTCCCATTCCTAAATAGGAGCTAAAAGCACCCGGATAAACAAAAGCGACTTTACCCACTTTTCCTAACCGTTTAGGGGTAAAATAACTTCCTTGGGGACTTTTCCAAGGCTTTCCTGTATGAAAGGCTTTATCAATTCCTTTTTTAGCCTGTTTAATTTCCTTTTGTAAAGCTTCTTTGTTATTCCCAACAATTGCTACAACATAAGGAGATTGAGAATTCTGTTGAAACTGAATAAAATTCTCTTTGGCCAGATGGGGTAAGGAGAAACTGTTTTCAATACTCTGGGTTAAGTTATCAAGCTGACTTTGTAAAGATGAACTATCATTTCCAGCGAGGGGAAATAGATAAAATGACCCATAGGGTAAATAGCCATTATCGGGTGTACTTTGAGGAGTTGCTTCCGATAAAATTAAATGACTATAAGTATTGTTTTGAGTTGCTAAATTAAGCGCAGCATAGCGTTTTTCTTGTCCTTTTTCAAGAAACCAAGGAAGCGATACATCAGGTACATAAAAAGGACTATTTTGCCATTCTTGAGTAAGATTAGAAGTTAACAGTTGAGCGGAAACAGGAAGATAACGATTTTTTAAGCAAAGTGCTGTTTTAATTAAGCTAATTAAATCTTCAGTTATCCCTAAGTTATTATTATTCTCTTGGACTGTTCCGACTGCACAAGTTAGCTTATTATGATTAGCATAATAAGCTTCTAATAACCCTTGATCTATCTCTGTTGAGGAAACAGCTAAATAACCAATATCTGAGGGGTGAATCTTAGCATTTTCAAATGCTTGCTGACAACTTTGTTTAATCGCAACTGATGGAGAAGATAAGGGGTCAACTATTTTACTAAAGCTATCAATAATTCCGTAAAAAAGCGTACTATTATTGTTTGGGATTGTTTCATAATCTTTGAGGATTAAAGCTCCGCCAATAATAGACTCAGAATTCCTATTAAGCGCACTAATAATAACTGTATCAACTTCTTTGGCGGTTAAGAGAATTTGGGCTAATTCAAGAGACTTTAATAAAGAATCAGATCCTTGGGTTAATTGAAAGGGAACAATGGAACAATTCCATAATCTTTCCAATTGATAACTAATATTTTTAAGCTCAGTTTCTTGATTGTTGCTAATATTATTAGCAGTAATTAAAGCGACTTTTTTTCCTATCTTACAAGTACAATCTTTTAACCCTTGATCAGACATCTTTGATAGGATAGACCAAGAATGATCACTGATCGGTTTTTTAGAATAATCAAGGGAGTTTCCTTGATAAATTAAAGCTGATAGTTGTTGACTGGTTAACAGTTGATTAAAGAAGCCACTTAGTCCAGCGATCGCTAATTTGGAAGGTTTCATAATATCTCCTGTGAAAATGTAAATAGGGTATCAATTGAGAAAAAATTACAAGCAAACAGTATTCGATGAATTCACCGTATTGTTAAGAAACAAAACATTAAGACAAGAACTCAAAGTAACCTCCATATTAGTTGCTTCTAAATAAATTTTCCCTTGAGAATTATAAGCAAGTGCATTAGCAATTACCTTAGTATCACTATGTTCATTAATGGATAATTTGATCCAAAATTCTTGATTAAAAGGGAGGGAACTAAACTGCTCAAGCTCATTTAGTTTTAGGGGTAAACTACCAGAATTGTAGTGTTTTCTGACCCAAACTAAAAGACATTGAAACAAGAGATCAGCCGTATAAGAATTAAAGGATTGAACACTAAACTGTCCTTGATCTTGTGCAGAAATTCGAGGTAAGTAACAGTTAAAAACAAGTTCGTTTTTATTAATTTCTAAGATTTTCTTAATTCCTTGAAATCTGGGCTGATGAAAAAGAACTCCTGCTTGATAGGGTTGTAAATTAAGGAAAGATTCCGTAACAGTCTGAATACTTTCCTCAAGTTTTCTCTCAGCTATTACTTGTTTAGTAATATTAATAATCCCCCGATAATGATAAAGGGGAATTCCTTTAGCGGTTTCACTCCAAATTAAGGCTTCAAATTTAATTTCATCTTCTGTTTTATCAACTTCAGTCAGATCCAAACAATACAAATTAGCTAAACTTTTATCAAAGACAACTCCTTTAAGCACCTGATAGTTATGACAACTTAAAAAACGATATCCTTGATAAAGTTGTTCGCAACTATTAGTGATCCATGCTAACGCACACATCGCGGGTAAAACTGCATTTCCCCCAATGACATGATCATAAACGAAAGGGTTTCCTCGTAACGTCAACCGACGATATAAACGGTAACTATGCTTTTGCGGTGTAACCAGTTTAGGAGAAGGAGAAATAGGGTTGCTCATGACAATAATCTGAGGGGTTTTAGCTTGAGTTTGGGTTAATTCTTCCGCTAACATTTGCGCCCCTGTTTGTTGAGGAATAACCTTAATATTTTGCTGCTCAAACAACTGTTTAAGCTGTGGTGTCACCATTCCTCCATCCCAAGGACCCCACCCAATAGAAACAACATGACAGTTAGGATATTTTTGTTGAAGTAAATAAGCATACTTGTTCAAAATTTCGTTAGCTAAAGAATAGTCAGATTGACCGATATTGCCATAAAATGAAACAAAAGAAGAAAATAAGGCAATAAATTTTAATCGGTTAACTTCTAGGGAACCTAATAAACTATTTAACCCATCAATTTTGACACTATAAACCTTATCGAAATCCTGTTCAGTTTTGTTTTCAATTAATTTATCTGCTAACGTTCCCGCACCATGAATAATGCCCGTAATCTCTCCCCAACGTTGAATAATCGGTCTTAAAGTTGCTTTTAGTTGCTGTGAATCGGTAACATTAACACTGCAATACTCGGCTTTTCCTCCTACTTTTTCAATCTCTGATAAGGTTTGCTTAATTTCACGACTTTGACAGAGTTGTTGATAGAGTGATTGAACTTTTTTCGGAGTTGGTTTTTCATTTTGAGTTGTTAAATGTAGCATAATTTGCTTCTTTAACTCAGACTCATCTTGACAAGAAAGACTCCATTCAGGTTCAGTATCTAAAATTTGCGAACGACCTAATAAAATAAATTTACAATGATATTGTTGCGCCAAATAGATAACGCATTGAGCCGTAATTCCTCGGCCACCACCACTGACAATAACCACCGAAGATGAATTAAGTTGAGTATCATTAATCATGGGTAACATACCGTGTTAGTTGATAGTTAATAGTTGATAGTTGATAGTTAATAGTTAGTATAGATTAGCTAAAAATCAGAATTTATACCGTAATTTATTTAAATAAATATAATTCTGTAGGGGCGCAAGGCTCGCGCCCAGCTAATTTTATTCTAACTATTAACTTTTCCCTATTTACTGCTCAAAGAAACTAATTCACAAGTCAAAGTCATTCGACCTTTTGGGGTATAACCCACCTCTTGAATTAAGCTATTAGGATCATGCAATTCAGCTAAAACAATTTGAGCCGTTGTCATTTCATCTAAGTCGGGACTAATATCTAGAGCGCGACAGAAGACCGATTCCCACTCTAGATTTAAGGTTTTCGTTAAGCCAAATAAACCGCCACTAATAGGGCTAAATTCTCGTTTTCCACTGAGACCAAATTCTCCATCTAAACGGGTTAAGCTGAGAAAACAACTGCGTCCTTGACTGGCCGCTTGCGTCAGAGAAGATTTAAGATTTTTGGCTAGTAAAAACACTTGTTTAACAATCGCTTGATCAGGATTAATTGAAGTCTCTTGATCTTGATTAAACCCCTGAGAGAGAGGATGTAAATGAATAAATGTGCCGATCAGTCCACAAGTTTTAAATATATCTCCCAATTGTGCTTGTAAATGTTCTTCACTTAAATGATTGAGAACAAAATGTCGAACCCCCGCAGGAAGAGAAGAACGCACAGGAATAAGGAATTGAGGGAAACTGAGAACCACAACTTGCCAGCCTTGGTTTAGCAAACTTTGAGCAACTTGGGCAGTAGTAGATGAACCATCATCGGTCACCAAACAGGTTTGATCAGGGGTTGAGGGAAAATCCCAATAATCTGGTGCAGCAAGGGGCTTCAGTTTCATTTGATAACGTCCAATATCACCGTGTTTTCGATGGTTAGACTGGGTAGAGGTAACAACTAAGCTATTTTTTTTTCTGTCACCATCATTTTCTCCCTCAAGTACTGAACAATGTGGGCTAGGGTACGTTTTTCTGCTAACGCTTCAGGGCTAAGTTTGGGCAACCCAGAGAAAGCTTCTTGCAGACTTCCCATGATTTCTACCCGTTTGATCGAGTCAATGCCTAAATCTGCCTCTAAATCCATTTCTAATGCCAACATTTCCGTAGGATAGCCTGTTTTTTCACTGACAACCTCTAATAAGGCTTGACTCAGCGCATCATCTTGAATGGAGTCTAAAGAAGGTTCGCTCACTTCTGACACAGGTTCAGGTGTAGAGATGGGTGCAATGGGTTGACGAGGTTCTAAATAGTTGACAATGGGGGAAATGTGAACGGGTTCAGGTTCGGGAGTCGGTAAGGGTTGAGGTGCAGTGTTTAAAGGTTGAGGTTCTAGAGTTCGTAAGGGCTGAGGTTCAGACTTAAAAGGGGTAGGATCAGGAAAGCTAACAGAGGAAACCTCTGAATTTGGCCGATCAAATTTTGAATTCTCCGAAGCAGCAGCCGCCGCAGAGAGCTCGTCAATTTGAGCAACTGCTGTCATCTCTTTTTGTTTGAATAACTGCAACACTGACTGAAAACTCTGGGATTGATGTTTAATATACTCTTCGTGAACCTTGGCAAGACTCTGTTGATATTGGTTGAATGCTTGTAAAAGAGGGTTGATGTTGTTAGAAATAGCGTTGTTCATAGTCATGGTTACAGTTTGATCTCGAGAAACAATAGATAAATTGAGTGTTGGAATTTCCTCTGAAAGAGGCTGAGAATCAGAAGGATAAGGGTTGACGGAAGGAATAGAGGCTAAAATTTCCTCGTTTTCCGACCCTTTCACTTCCTCACACTTAGATTCAACCGTTTGGAAATCAACTGAAGGTTCTATTTCCGCAGGTGAATCAGGTTGTAATGCAGCTCCGATCAAAGCTTTGGTTTTATCGCTGATGTAGTTGGTTGCATTCAGCTTAAGGGTCATACCTTTGCGTTTGCTTGAAGGAGTCTTCACCGTCAAAGCTGCATTTTCCGGATCGTTTAACGGTAAACCTAAAACTCGAAGCTGCATTACTCCTTGTGAGAGTTGAACATCACTGTCCTTTTGCCGACTGGGGTTGAGTGCAATGGCCAGATGAGGGCGATCGCCTAAGATCTGTTTAACTAAGTTAGTGAGAATTTGGCGCGGTCCAATTTCCACAAAGCAATATCCGCCTTGAGCATAAATATTTTCAATTTGTTGGACAAACTGAACCGAATTCAACAACTGAGCTTCTAAAAGCTGACGCATCCCCGATAAATCTTTGGGATAAGGGGCTGCCGTCACATTAGCGTAAACTGGAAGTTGGGGCGCATGAAACGTCACTTGATCCAACGCTTTCCCAAAGGGTTGACTAGCATGACGTACTAGAGAAGTATGAAAAGCAGCAGACACGGGTAAAGGCGTAACCTGATAGCCTTGAGAGCTTAAAATCTTCTCAATAGTGGCAATTTCTGAGGCTAATCCCGATAATACCACCTGTTCAGGTGCATTATAGTTAGCAATCTGCACATTGGCCATTCCTTCAACCCATTGCGCTATCTGAGATACTTTCCCCGTCACCGCTAACATCGCCCCTTGAGGGGTTGCTCCTTTCGGTGCGGCCATAGCCTGGCCTCTAGCTTGGATCAAGTAATAATAATCGTCGTCGGTGAAAACGCCTGCGGCCCAGAGTGCGGTTAATTCCCCAAAACTGTGACCGGCCACAAAATTTGGCTTAAATCCCGTCTTTTGCAACGTTTTATACAGTCCTACACTGAAAGCCCCGATCGCAGGTTGAGCATTTTCCGTCCGTTGCAGTAAAGAGGTTTGCCGTTTTTCGTCCACCTCGTTAAAGGTAGGAATCGGAAATACTCCTGCTGAAAGGGGCGTTAAACCCGCTTTAGCTCTCAATATGTCCAATTTTTGATAAGCGGTTTGGATTTCTGGCAAATTTAGGGCAATTTCTCGACCCATATTCAGGTATTGAGAACCTTGGCCGGGGAACAATGCTACGACTTTTCCCTCCAGTAATAACCCCGTCTTACGGTAATAAATACCTTGGGGATGTTCCCATGCCTCTGCTTGAGGCTGTTTTTGCAACTGTTTAACGGCTGCTTGCAGTAATTTAATAGCTTCCGCCAAGGAAGTCGCGACAAAGCCCACTCTAGCAACCTTTAAGGGAAGTTGAGCCGATTTGCTTTGATTTTGTAGTTCAATATAAACTTGTGACCCTTGGGGAGATTGCAACTGTTCTAGAGCTTTTTGACAAATTTGCCTTAATTCTTCAGGATTTTGACCCCAGAGTAAAATTGATTGGGGACGGTGATGAATTCGATTTTCTCCTTGGGGTAATTTGGGCGTATATTCTTCTAACACCACATGATAATCTGTTCCCCCAAAGCCAAAGGAACTAACCCCGGCCCGTCTCGGTGTCTTTCCTTTGGGCAACCAAGGACGGGTTTCGGTGTTGAGATAAAAAGGCGAGTCTTCAATCTTAAATTTAGGGTTGGGTTCGGTAATGTTAATGGTAGCAGGAAGAATTTTATGATGTAAGGCCAAAGTCGTTTTAATTAAACTTGCAGCACCCGCCGCCGCCTTGGTATGACCAATTTGAGATTTGACACTACCCAGAGCAATCGTTTGCTTTTCTGCGTTATTTTCGCTAAAAACCTCATTCAGGGCTGTAAATTCACAAAAATCTCCTGCTGGTGTTCCAGTACCATGGGCTTCAACTAACCCCAAGGTAGCGGGAGAAAATCCCGCCTCTTGATAGGCGCGCCGTAAGGATCTAACTTGACCTTCAGGACGCGGTGCATAGATACTTTTAAAACGACCATCACTAGCAGTCCCGATGCCTTTAATCACTGCATAGATGCGATCTCCGTCTCGTTCTGCATCCTCAAGCCGTTTAATCACCAGCATTCCCAATCCTTCCCCTACCATCATGCCATCGGAGGTAGCATCAAAGGGATTGAGACAATCTTTCTTAGAAAAAGCTGGAGTTTTGCTAAAACACATATAGTTAAGGATGGAATTATCCGTGTCAAAGCCCCCTGTAAGCATCATGTCACAACGGCCTTCAATTAATTCACTGATCGCCATTTTTAAAGCACTTAAGGAACTCGCACAGGCTGCATCCACCACACAATTAGTTCCTCCTAAATCAAAGCGATTAGTAATACGACCTGCTACGACGTTTGGTAACATACCGGGGAAAGAATTTTCTTGCCAAGGCACATAGGCAGCCTTCATATTTTCGATAATTTTGTCGGTTTGTTCTTGAGATAAACCACTTTTTTGGCAAATTTTCTTCCAGAGAGGATATTGCAGACGACTGGTTAAGGGAGTAATGCTTTTCCAGAGTCCGCTTCCTCCTAAAATAACCCCTGTTGTTTCTCGATTAAACTCTTTTCCTTGGTTATAACCCGCATCTTCTAAAGCTTGTTTAGCCATCACTAAACCAAGTAAATGAGCCGAATCTAAAGCTTCTAACGTATCAGGTGGCAGACCAAATTCTAAGGGGTCAAAATCAATTTTAGGCAAAAAGCCCCCCCATTTAGCATAGGTCTTATCTGGTGCTTTCGGGTCTGGATCATAGTAATCTTCTAAATTCCAGGCGCTTTCTGGAACTTCAGTGATTCCATTCACTTTACCGAGAATATTTTCCCAATATTCCTGTAAATTTTTGGCTTTAGCAAATAAGGCCGACATTCCAATAATAGCGATCGGTGTTTTTTGTAAAGCAGTTAGGCTAGAGGTTGAGGATTGAGCAGACATTGTAGGTGTGTTCTCCAATCAATAATATAGCAGTCTGTAGAGACAACGAATAGTTCTTAAAGAATGAACAAAGAATTGTTTGATTCCCTTTAGCTTCAGTTTAGGCAGAGTTCCCCGTTTATACAATGGATGATCTACTCTCACAAATGGATGATTTTTAGTAAGCGTTCGGGGGGGGAAAAATCTGGTAACTAGAGCAGTCCATCACGCTCTTTGTAACGCCAATTCAAGTCTGAATTGCATCACTGTCTGATCCACCTTTGAGGAATACCTCATTCGGAGTACGATAGTCAAGACATTTTCGAGGTAGTATTTTTGCCAAAATATTCTCCTGACTTAATCAAACGGATTTAATAGGAGTCAATGGCACGGGCTGCTTGACCCCCCCTGAAAGGTTAGAAATCAGCAACGCCAATAGGCTCTAATTCCTCAAGAAGAATGAGGTAATCTTGTCCGATTTTTTCAATGGTCGTAGGAAGATGGAAATTACGAGAATATTCAATTCTTATCTCTAACTGACCATCTATGATTAGGAAAAAGAATTCAATCAATGTGGTACGTTTTTGATCCAGTGGCGATAAACGACAATCGCGCTCGCCATAAACAAACTCAAACAAGTCAGAGAGAGGAACCGAACGATTTCCCAGATAATTAGCCCTTACTGGGGTTAAATTACTATCAGGATAGAGATATTCAGGTAAAGACTCACCTATCCAATCATAAGTTACGCCATTCATTGGTAAGCTTTCAAACTGCTCATTGATGGTACTGATAGTTTTTTGCCAAGTCGTAGAAGTGGATAAATTAATGCCTATGGGAAAATTTACAGCATAATTGCCCATACTTTCCATAAAAGACTGACCTTCGCCTAAATCTCGCCCATGACTACGATGACTGATAACCACCTGTTGGCGTTGACTCCAATCACCTAATAAACGGTATAAAGGAGCAAGGAGAATAGGATAAAAGTTAGACTGATAATAAGCCTTGCCTTGGCTTAATAACTGTTTAGTTTGCGCTTTACTTAGGACAAATCGCTCACTTTCGGCAGAAGCTTCAATATTTGGGCCTTTGACATGATCGACGGGGACTTCAAAGCGACTCTCTGCATCGGGAAATTGTTCCTTCCAATAATTCAAGTGTTCGTTCATTGTTCCTTTTTTCTCCTCATCCCTCAAGACTTGCACAAAATCTAAGTAAGACTGAGGATTAGGGTTAGGAAAAGTCGGATCACTTCCTACCAATAATTGATGATAGGCACTCCAAAGTTCCTTAAACAAGATGGTTGCACTTAACATATCGGCAATGATGTGGTGAGCGACCATCGTAATATCGTAGCAATAGGGACTAACTTTAACAACAAGAGTGGCAGTAAGTGGCCAACGGTCAATCTGGATTTTTTTAGCTAAATCTGACATTTGAGCTTGAATTTTAGCATTACGTTCTGCTTCTGTTAAGTGGCTTCCATCCCAATACTCTGCCAGGATAGGTTGAGGATCATTGATCAAGTATTGCTGCCATTTACCTTGATTTTGTAGGCAAACCGTCCGAAAAGCTTCATGACGTTGCACCAAAAGATTAGCAGCTTGATTGAAAATATCAAGATTCAAAGACTGATGATAGAGAAAACGAGTATAACCCAACCATTGATAGGGAGGTTCAAAATAGTTGACTAACCAACTTTGTGCCGGTCCAAGGGGGATAAGAGAAGGAGTAGGGGGAGCCGAGGGAGCAGCGGGAGCAGGAAGTAATTCGGCGGCTAATGCTTTACGGTCTAACTTTCCGTTATGATTCTTAGCAAGTTGTGGAAACCAAGCGAATCGTTGAGGAATCATATAATGGGGGAGTTTCTGCTCTAAATGTGCTTTGAGAACTCGGTTTTTGATTTTATCCCCCGATAAACAAGCAATTAATCGTTTTTGTCCTTCGCCGTAATCAATAGCTAAAACGGCGGCCTCGCGGACATTGGGATGAGTGGTTAAGATGCTCTCAATTTCCCCTAATTCAATGCGAAAACCCCGAATTTTGACCATATTATCGATACGTCCATGATATTCCAGCGTACCATCGGGTAATTCCTTGACTAGATCACCTGTCCGATAAATATAGTCACCAGAGACATCAGAAAAAGGATTAGAACAGAACGCTTTAGCGGTTTTTTCAGGATCTTTGAGGTATCCTAACGCTAATTGTACGCCACCAAGCCAAAGTTCTCCCATTTCCCCTTGTTTAACCGGTTGCATCTGATCATCCAACACTTTGAGATAGACATTATCGATCGCTTTTCCGATGGGAATTTGGCTGCTGGTGCGTTCGTCAGGACGTTCTGTAATAATATGGTAAGTCACATCAATTGAGGCTTCTGTCGGTCCATAAAGATTGGCTAAACCTGTCTTTAATCCATAACAATCAAGCCATTTTTGGATAAAAGACATGGGTAAAGCTTCCCCACTAAAGATTAACCAGCGTAGATCAGGAAATGTCCAAGATTCGTTTTCAATCGCACTGATAAATTCCCCAAAAAGGGAGGGAACAAAGTGCATTACATTAATTTTAGTCTTTTTAATCCATGCAGCAAATTCCCAAGGATTTAAGACTACTTCGCGTTTGACGGGACATATTGTTGCACCTTCCATTAACGTCCAGAAAATTTCCCATACGGAAATATCGAAGCAAAAAGAGGTGCGTTGTGCGATGCGATCGCCTGTTTGCAGGGAAAATGTCTTTTGCATCCATTCTAGACGATTCATATAACCGCGATGGTTTAACATTACCCCTTTTGGCCGTCCTGTTGATCCAGACGTATAAAGAATTACCATTAAATCCTCAGGACGATTACAAAGATTTATGGATTCTTTACTGTGTTTTTGCCAGATAGAAGTGGTAATCTGAGTTAAATCATTAATTTTGTTTAATCTTTCTCCTTCATCTAAAAAGAGGACGGTTTGCAAGGGTAAAGGTTCTGTCACACAGGAAATTAACTGTTCACTTACCTGATGTTCGGTAAGTAAAATCTCGATAGTGGCATGATGAAGAATATAACGCAATCTTTCGACGGGATAATCGGGATCTAAGGGTACATAACAGCCACCGGCTTTAAGAATTCCCAAAATACCAATAATCATGCCTGGATTTCGTTCCGTCATAATTCCTACTCTGGTATTGGGGTTAACACCTTGAGTCTGTAAATAAGCAGCAACTTGATTAGAAAGATGGTCTAATTGTTGATAAGTTAGGGGACAAGTCTCATCTAAAACAGCGATCGCATCAGGGGTTAATTGTGCTTGTTTAATAATTTTATAGTAGGGAATTTCGGGGGAAAAAGCCATAAGAATAATCCTCTATTAGATGTTAGGTGGTAGGGGCGCAAGGCTTGCGCCCATTGGTCTTTTAAAAGGTAGCCATTAAGGACTGATAACGAACCTTCGCTGATTGAGGTATAGCCGGACAAAAAAAGTTCAGGATATCATAAATATTTGTGGATTCCTACCTACCGCAGGAATGACATATTTTTCTTCGTCCTAACATTAATTTGTCGGGCTATATTTTACGAATAGCTGTTGACGATTGAAGGTTGAGATGGGGCTAAAATAGCAGCCATTTCTTGTAAAGTTCGACAATTTAAAAGGTCTTGGCGATATTGTTTGCCATAAATCCCTTCTAGCTTGGTAACAAGGCGAATGCGTTCTAAAGAATCTAGTCCTAAATCTGCCTCCAAATCATCACTCATTTCTTCTTCTTCAATTGTCCAATGACAAATTTTGGAAGTTATTTGTCGTAGCATTTCTTCAATCTCTGTATTAAGAGAAATAGACGAAGAATGAGAAATAATAACTTGATCTTGGACGGGTAAATTGGCTAGTTCTTCAATTTGGCTGACATAGGCTGTCATTAATTGATCTATTAGCAATAAGTCAAAGTGATGGTAATCGTAACTTGCAAATAAATGAAGACGATTATTAAATATTTCTTGCAAAATATCAATTGTTCCAGTTGCGTTCATTCCTCCTGCTTGATAGTCAGTAATTGATAAAGCATCATACTGAGGTTGAAGGTGAGTTTGTCCCGTATAAGGAAGGTATAAATTAGACTTTAAAGCCTCCTGTATTAAAGAAAGACTATGAGGGGGAATTTTACCCTTTTCTAGGGTAATATTGTCTCGAAAAATTGTTCCCATTTGACGAGTTTGCGCCCGATCTAAACCTGTGCCAATATGTTGTTGTACAGTTTGCTGAATTTGGCTTAAAAAGGTCGGCCAATCTTGCTCAGATTGAGGTTTAGTAAAACTTAATGCCAGATTTTGAGCAAAACTACTAACCACACCTGTTGCATCTACTTCGGGGTAAATTCGTCCACTGGTGGGAATCGAAATTCCGATATTTTCAGCTTTTGAATCTATTTGTGACATAGTTTTTAGAAATGCACCTAATAATAGTGCATTCATCGGGACTCGCCATTGACGGGTTTTGTCGATTAATTGAGAGGTAGTTTCTGCTGAAAGTAGATACTTTTGATTGTAAAAGAGAGGAGATTTTTGAGCATTTTTCTGCTGTTTAGGTTGCCAACGATAGGACATTCCAGACACAGCATTATTGTATTCTGCTAAGGCTCGATCTTCCTCAATATCTTGCCAATCGTTCATTAATTGAACCTGTTTTCGATAATCTTCTACAGTCAATGTAGGGGGAAGATTTGGCGTTTCTTTAGCAACTATAGCCCGGTAAATTTCCAAGAATTCCCGAATTATGACATGGTTACTTAAACCATCCGAAATTAAGTGTTCATTCCCTAAAAATAATTGATGAATTTGATCAGATAATTTAAGAACAGAAAATCCATGCAGTGGCCATTGCGTTAAAGACCAGTTATAGTTTAACCAATGATAGATTTCTTCTTCAATTTTCTCCCCTTGTTCATCGGGAGTTAAAGTGGTGAAATCTTTAACAATAATTTCAGGAGGAATGGGGTTTTCTAGCACTTCTAATTGATAGTCTGCAAAGCAGGTGGCATCTTCTCGAATCTGAAATTGCGCCCGTAACATGGGATGTCGATTAATTAACAGTTTCCATGCTTGTTGAGCAATATTTAAGTCAAATTCTCCTGCAATTTTAACCTTAGTAAATAAACTATTAGAATTGAGACTCCAATAACTCATTAACAAGGGAATTTGACTATGGAGAATAGGAACCAGATTCGAGGATTGTAGTTGGAGGTTTTTGGTTTGTGGTTTGGGGTTAGAGATTTGAGATTTGGGGGATGAAGTATGAGATTGAAGAATGGTTAATAATTCCTGAAGATTGGAGACTTGCATTAAATGGCGTAGGGAAAAGGTTTCACTAAATTGACTACGTTGTTCTTCAGGAATTAATGATAGTAACCCGTTCATTAATTGGGTCATCATAATAGAATCTAACCCTAAATCTGCTTCCAAGGAAACATTCAAACTCAATTGCTGAGGATTTAAACCCGTAATTTTACTTATTAAGGCAATTAATTGACTTTCTAAGCTTTCAGCCTTGGTTTCGTCTTGTTTTTGGGTTGGGCGCAAGTCTGGTACCCCTACAGTTTCTCTTTCTTGGCTTTGGTGTAAGTCTTGTTCTTCTACGGTTTCTGTCTCTTGGGTTGGGCGCAAACCAGGCTCCCCTACGGTTAACCAGTAGGGTTGTTTTTGGAAAGCATAAGTAGGTAAAGGAAGACGAAGACGAGCATAATCTTTATCAAAGCCATTCCAATCAATATTAACCCCAGAAACGGCTAATTTTGCCACACTTTGTAATAAAATTTGCCAATCATCCTGTCCTCGTTGTAGGGAAGATAACCACAGATAATCAGGGTTTGCTAAGGTTTTTTGACCCAATCTCGTTAAAATCGGATGAGAGCCGATTTCAATAAATAGATTATAACCTTGGCTGGCTAAGGTTTCTATTGCTGGGGCAAATTGGACGCATTGACGCACTTGTTGACACCAATAGTCCTCTGTTACTGCTTGGCTGATTTCTTCACCTGTGACGGTGGAAATCCAATCTAATTGGGGTGTTTTATAGCTAATTTTAGCAGCGATCACTTTAAATTCTGCTAATATCGGTTGCATCATCCCGGAATGAAAAGCATGAGATACCTGAAGCAGACGCACTTCAATGCTTTGTGATTCTAAATCCGCTTTAATCCGATTAATCGCTTCCTTGTCACCCGAAATAACGATATTTTCCGAACTATTGATAGTGGCAATCTCAACTTGATCCCCATAAGGAGAAATAACAGATTTTACTGTTTCAATAGGGGCAAATATGGCCGCCATTGCGCCTTTTTGGGGTAAAGACTGCATTAAGCGTCCTCTTTCGGCAATTAACTTGATTCCCTCTTCGAGAGAATAAACCCCTGCAACACAAGCGGACACATATTCCCCCACACTATGACCTAAAACCCCATCAGGTTTAATGCCCCAAGACTGCCATAATTTATATAATGCGTATTCAATGGCGAATAGGGCGGGTTGAGTATAAGCAGTTTGGTCTAATAAGCTAGAATCACTGTATAAAACCTCTAATAAGGACTTTTCTAGGTAAGGTTGCAATAAGCGATCGCATTCCTCTAAGGCATGACGAAAGGTGGGTTGAGTTTCATACAGTTGTCGTCCCATGTCTGCATACTGAGAACCTTGTCCTGTAAACAAGAAAGCAATCTTATTTTGACGACTTTTTGCAACTGCTTGGCTGAAAACATTCAAACAAGGTTGTTTTTGCGTAAATGCTGTGAAAGAGTCCTTGGCTTCAAGGGTTGATTTTGCCAAAATTGCCAGACGATGGTTAAATTGTCCTCGTCCCGTGTTGGCACTAAAAGCTAAGTCTGCTAGGTTTAATTGAGGATTTTTCTCTAAATAGTTGACCCATTTTTGCGCTAAATCATCTAAAGCATCGTCGCTTTTCGCCGATAGAGTGAGTAAATGAGCAGGACGATCCACTTCAGAAGGATTAAAGCTTAATTGAGGCGGTTCTTCGATGATAATGTGGGCATTTGTGCCACTTAATCCAAATGCACTAATTCCGGCCCTTCTAGGTTCTTCTGTTCGCTGCCAAGGCAGAGAAGCGGTAGGAATTTTGAGAGCGGTTGCAGCAGCCGCTAAATCAGGATTAAGTTCTTTAAAATGAAGATGGGGGGGAATTTCTTGATTTTTTAGGGATAAAATGACTTTTAATAGGCTGGCCATCCCTGCTGCAATTTCTAGGTGGCCGATATTCGTTTTTACTGAACCTACCATTAAGGGGTTATCAGTGGAACGATCTTTGCATAGTACATTGTTAATCCCCCGTACTTCAATAGGGTCGCCTAAGGCTGTTCCTGTCCCGTGTGCTTCTAAATAGCTAATTTGTTCGGGTTTTACTTTTGCATTCTCCAATGCTTGACGAATAACTGCCATTTGCGCCGCTCCATTGGGAACCGTTAAACCACTACTGGGGCCATCTTGATTGACCGCCGAGCCTCTAATTACCCCTAAAATGTTGTCTCCATCGCTTATAGCATCAGAAAAGCGTTTTAAGACCACCATTCCACAGCCTTCCCCTCTCACATAGCCATTTGCATCTTTATCAAAGGTTTTACAACGACCATCAGGGGACAAAGCGCGGGTTTTAGAAAGATATAACGTCACCTCCGGGGATAGCATTAAACTAACTCCCCCTGCTAAAGCTAAATTTGACTCTCTGTTGCGTAAGCTTTGACAAGCCAGATGTACCGTGACTAAAGAGGTAGAACAGGCGGTATCAATGGCTAAACTGGGTCCTTGTAGCCCTAAAAAATAGGATAAGCGACCTGAAGCGAAACAAAACGCATTTCCTGATCCCGTATAAGCATCAATGGGAATTTGTTGCTTAATTTGCCGTTTTGCGTAATCATCCAAGCCAATGCCCACAAATACGCCTGTTTGCGTCCCTGTCAGCTTCTGAGGTGCAATTCCGGCATTTTCTAACGCTTCCCAACTTACCTCTAATAATAATCGTTGTTGAGGGTCTAGTGCGATCGCCTCCCGGGGAGTCATCCCGAAAAATTGCGGATCAAATTGATCTACTGCGTCAATAAACCCGCCATAACGAGCATAAGTTTTGTTAGGAAGATCGGGATTTTCGTCATAATAAGCCTCCGCATCCCATCTTTGGCTAGGAACAGGGACAATTACTTCTTTTCCCCTTGATAATAGCTCCCAAAACGCCTCTGGACTATTTGCACCCCCCGGAAAACGACAGCCCATGCCAATAATAGCGATCGGTTCATTTTTTTGCCGTTCTAAGGCTTCAATCTTGTTACGAGCTTCTTTAAGCGCAATAACTGCTTTTTGTAACGGCGTTAATTCTGTTTTCTGATGATGAGAATCCATGATATTAAAATGCTCCTTAGATATTAGGTGTGAGGTGTTAGTTATTCGGATAACTGATAAGTAGGTAGGCACAATTATTTGTAGGATGGGTTAGCGGTAGCGTAACCCATGCGGGCGTTGGGTTTCATGCTTCAACCCAACCTACGTTCATTTTATATTTAATTCCACCCACCTACTTAACTGATAGCTGTTCACTGTTAAAGTAATGCCTCTAATTCCGCCAATTCTCGCTCCACTAGGGCTTCTGTTTCTACTTCTGACAGCAACTCCAATTCAGCAAGGGCTTGGTGGAGTACTACAACATCCGTTGACTCGGTTTCCGAAGAAATATGAGAATTTTCTGAATTATCTTGCCAAGCAAATACTTCTTGGACAAAATACTGCACCACATCACCAATAGTGGGATACTCAAAAGCAAAGGTAGAAGGTAAAGAGACAGAAAATAAGCCTTCTAGACGATGTTTCAGTTCTACGGACATTAAAGAATCCATTCCCATCTCAAAGAACCCTTTATCAGTATCTGGTAAAGTATCTCCGTGAATTCCTAAGACTTGCGCTACTTCTTGCTGTAAACGAGTGGTTAAGAGGGTGACTCGTCGGTGAGGAGGGTTTTTTTGGATAGTTTGAGGGAAATTCTCGACCGTTTGCCCAAAATTATCCTGATCTTGCTTGAATAACGCTTCTAAGAAAGCCACCCGTCCTTTTGCTGCAACAATCGTTTTAAACTTAGACCAATCAATCTCTGCTACCATTGTTTGAGTAACATTACCATTGATTAGAGCATCTAAAGTATCCAAGGCTAAATTAGGTTGTAATGGATTGATTCCCAGGCGTTTTAAGCCTTCTTCATAGCCTTGCGTGGCCATTCCCCCTTTAGCCCAAGGTCCCCAGTTAATGCTTAACCCTGTGAGTCCAGACTCTCGACGGTAGTGCATTAAACCATCTAAGAAATGGTTGGCAGCGGCATAGTGAATTTGACCTCGTGATCCGATTAAAGCAGACATGGAAGAGAAACAAACAAAGAAATCTAAGGATAAATCTTGAGAAAGTTGGTGTAAATTCCACGCCCCTGCTGCTTTAGGATTAAATACGCTCTCAAAACAATGGAAATCCATCTTGTCAATGGTGCGATCGCTTAAAACCCCTGCCGCGTGAATAATACCCTGTAAGGGAGGACAATTTTCTTGAATTTGGTGAAAAAGTTGACGGGTTTGTTGATGATCACTGACATCAGCGGCAATTACTTGAATAGTAGCCCCTTTATCCTCTAAAGCTTTGATTTTTACCTGTTTATCCGTTGAATGGTCAGCTAAGGCTCGCCGACTGGTTAAGATTAAATGATTTGCACCTTTTTCAATTAACCAATCTGCTAAACTTAATCCTAAAGAGCCTAAGCCACCAGTAATGAGATAACTGGCTTCTGTCTTTTTAAAATTGATGTTTGAGCTTTTTATTGCTTTATTAGGTACTAAACGGGCAACATATCGTTGATGATCCCGAAAAGCGATGCGATCTTCTCCTAGATTTTCTGTTATTTCAGCAATAATTGCTTGAGACGACGGTTGTTTTTCTTCTAAATCAATCAATCCTCCCCATAAATTGGGATATTCAAGGGCAATGACTTGACCCATTCCCCATAAGGACGTTTGCGCTATTTTAAGCGGTTTAACAGCATCATTCACCGGTTGTGCTTGTTGTGTTATGACCCAAAGTTTAGGGGGTTCTTTAGTTTTACATTGAGCTAAAGCTTGTGTTAGATACAATAAACTGGCATAAGAACGAGTTTGACAGGGTTGGGAGTTAATATCGCTGTCTAACCCCCATAAATAGACCACTTTGGTGATCGGTTCAGTTAGATCTTGTAACAACCGTTGAAAATCCTTAACATTATTAGGATTAATTTGATAATGACCTGACACCAACTTCTGATAAGTTTGACCAGAAGACACCAAAACATAAGCATCATTTAGGGTTGTTGCTAAGGCTTTACCGACTACTTGATTATCATTAAAAATTAACCACCGTTCTCCTTGAGAAGGCTTATTTTTTAAGTTTAAAGGACTGAGTTGCCATTCCACTTTGTAACAGTTTTTACTCACATCCTGTAGGATAGGCATCTGGCCTGCTATTATTGCATCTTCCCCAACCAATAACTGTAATAATTGGGGTAAAAACTGCTTGACCTCAGGTGATAATTGATCACTTTTATTTAACTGTTCCGTTAGTTGTTCAGTTTTGCCTTCAACTAATAAATTAAGTAAACTAGAAGCAGACGAAACAGACTTAAATTGAGGTTTAGCATCACTTACCCAATAAGATTCATGTTGCCAAGGATAAAGCGGTAACTTAACAAACTGACAATTTTCGGGATATAATTTTTCCCAATTAATCGAATGTCCCCAAGTGTAGAGCTTTCCTAAAGAATTTAATAGCGTTCCCCGTTCAGAATGTTCTCGTCTTAGAGAGGGTAAAACAAATCCCTCAGTATCTTGTTCTCGTAAGGTACTTTTAATATATCCCAATAAAACAGGATGGGGGCTGATTTCAACAAAGATAGTATGACGAGATTTAATCATTGCTTCAATCGCAGGGTTAAAACGTACCGTCTGACGCATATTTTGTCCCCAATAAGCGGCATTAAATAATGTCCCCTCTTGTTGATCACCTGTTACGGTTGAGAAAATTGATATGGTGCTTTTTTGAGGCTGAAGCTCTCCTAATTTTTTAACTAAATTATCCGCAAAAGTAGTCATTTGTTGACTATGAAAAGCATAATTAACAGGTAGTTCTTTGGAGAAAATATCGGGACGGTTTTGGGACAATTCAGCAATTAATTGATCAATCGATTGAGACTCCCCAGATACAACCGTTGAATAGGGACTATTAATGGCAGCAATTTCTAATTTATTTTCCCAAGCAGCTATTAAATTTTCTACCTCATTAACAGGTAATTCAATCGCAAGCATTTTTCCATTTCCTGTTGCTTGCTGCATCAATTGTCCGCGCTGACAAATCAAATGAATGGCTTCCTCAAGAGTGAGAATTCCCGCAAAATGGGCGGCTGCAACTTCTCCCAAGCTGTGACCAACCACAGATTTAGGATTAATCCCCCAAGATTGCCATAATTTAGCTAATCCAACTTGTAAAGCGAATAAAGCAGGTTGAGAAACTTCTGTTTCTTGTAAACGAGATTGAGCTTCAGACGCATTAAATTCCGCTAATAATGACCAGTTAGCATACTTTTGAATCAAAGTATCACATTGTTTAATAACAGAGCGAAAAACGGGTTCTGTTGCTAATAATTCCCGTCCCATTGCCCACCATTGAGGTCCTTGGCCAGAAAAGACAAAAGCAATGTTTGTTTTACGTTTTGAAGGCTTAGATTGAGTCGATAAATCAATCGTTTCTAACTCTTTTAAACCCTTCAATAATTCTTCAGGAGAATGAACCAGAACTGCCTGACGATGAGCATGATGAGTCCGTCTTAAACCAGCACTATAGCAAAGATTCTGGACAAATTCAGCGGTTAAAGCTTGATCTTTCAGGAAATCTTCATAATTTTGAGCTAAATCTCTAACCGCTTCTTGACTATGGGCAGATAAAGGAAGTAAATGAGGGAAAGTTAAGGAAATTGGTTCTTGGTGAGATAAATTAGCTTCTTCCAAGATAAGATGAGCGTTTGTTCCCGAAAATCCAAAAGAACTAATTCCCACCTTGGCGGTTGTTTCCTGTTGTGGCCAGGTAATTAAAGATGATTGAAGCTTAAGGGGTAACTTATCAAAGGGAATATAAGGATTCGGCTTGTTAAAATGCAGACTGGGCGGAATTTGCTTGTTTTTCAGGGAAAGTGCCATCTTAATCACACTGGCAATTCCTGCCGCTGCTTCGAGATGTCCTATATTACTTTTTACCGAGCCCACCAAACAAGGATTATCCTTGTCTCGTCCTTCTTCTAACACAGATCCCAAGGCTATCGCTTCGATGGGATCGCCTAAAGATGTTCCCGTCCCGTGCAATTCCACATAATTAAGCTCTTTTGGCTCAATTTCGGCATTTTTCAAGGCTGATCGAATCAAGCTTTCTTGTGCCGGTCCATAGGGAACCGTTAACCCCTTGCTGCGTCCGTCATGATTAATAGCAGTTCCTCTAATTAACGCATAAATGGAATCATTGTCTGCGATCGCTTGAGCCAACGGTTTAAGAATAATACAACCGACTCCCTCACTTCGCACATATCCATTGGCGCTTTCATCAAAGGTTTTGCAACGTCCATCAGGAGACAAGGCTTTCAATTTGCTTAACGCAATATGACCAATAGGAGATAAAATCAGGTTAACCCCTGCTGCGATCGCCATTGAAGACTCATCATTCCATAAACTTTGACAAGCGAGATGCACTGCAACCAAAGAGGAAGAACAAGCCGTATCTACCGCTAAACTAGGACCTTTTAAGTTAAAAAGATAGGAAAGACGACCGGCTGCGATATTTGTGCAGTTTCCTGTTAAATCATAGCCTTGAGGTTGGTGGCTATATCCTGCATGAATGCGACTATAATCGTTTGTGGCAATTCCCACAAATACACCTGTTTTCGATCCTGCCAATTGTTCCCGTGTTATTCCTGCATCTTCAATGGTTTCCCAAGCTACTTCTAAGAGTAAGCGTTGCTGAGGGTCCATTAATAAGGCTTCTCTAGGAGAAATCCCGAAAAAATTAGGATCAAACCCATCAACTTGCGATAAAAATCCCCCATGACGAGAATTCATTTTCCCCTGTGTTTCGGGATTCTCATCATAATATTCATCAATATTCCAGCGCTCCTTAGGAATTTCGGTGATGCCGTCAATTCCCTTTGATAATAATTGCCAGAATTCCTGAGGATTATTGGCTTGAGGAAAACGACAGCCAATCCCAATAATTGCAATAGGTTTCATGGTTGAGATATCCTTAATTAATAGACAGCAATTTACTTAACTAGAGAAATAAAATTAATTCCCTCAAATGGATAGGATAGCTCGATGTTACCCCCTGGCGATGATTTAATGAGAACCCACCCTTTCCTCTATTTTGATTAAACATTGACAGGAACTTTCTTAGGTGAGTTTGTGGCAGTTTCTGTTAGCCAAGTATTTAGTTGAGGGCGATAACGATAGTTGGTAAATTCTTGGCGAGTTTGTTCAATTTGACTATTATCAGGAAGCTTACAAGTCAAATACTTATAAACCATTTCCGTAATGGCAGATTGAAGGGCACCATTAAGATGTCCAAACAGATAGGACAGATTTTTGCGATTGAGAAAAGCTGAAAAACCAAATCCTTTCCAGAGGAACTTTGCATACCAAACTGCTGTATAAAAACTGGTCGCTTTAATTCCAGCGAAAACATTGCACCGTCGTGGTTCAAATTTAGTGTTTTCGATAAAGTCATCGAAGTGTTTGAGGGTATGATAACCCCAGATTAATTGATCAGTGCGATGAGCATCCATAAAACCAATGTTTTTATTCTGCTCAACTAATTGATTAAACTGTTCATAGAGATGATGCCAATATCCTTTAATATCCGCTTGAACTTTTGGCACATAACGGGAAATAAAGCCGGTATCTAAATGCCATTTGCCGACATAAAGGGGAATTTGAATCCCAAACCACCACATATATTCGGCATAAATACGCCAACTCATGATACTAGCATGACCTAATTGTTTATCATGGTGTTCAATGAGATGATTATTGAGTCGAGTATAGGTAAGGTTAAAGTCATTGTAAGCAGCCCGTTTTTCTTCTGTATCCGCTTCTCCTGCAAGTTGAGAACGAATAATTTCCGTGATACTTTCAATCGCAAAAGCAATCATACTTGTTCCCAAAGAGTAAAAGGGATCAAAAATACAAGCAGCATCTCCAACTACATACCAATTATCTTGAGAAAACATCGTTTTGCTAGTATGGGAAACTCTAGGAAGATAATGAAAATCGACATTTTCTCCAGAGGTAACTAAGCGATAAAGTAGATTGTGATTGGCTTTTAGGAAAGCATAAAACTTCTCTTGAGTGTTAATTTGACCGTTGGCAATAACACTGCGATGTTGAGCAATTCCAATAGAGATTTCTTGGGAGTCTTTTTCTGTGGGAATCATCCATAACCAATGACCATGACCAAACCAATGATTGGTAGCCTAATAATGGCTACAAGTTGCTCCATAAGGGTCATAACCATCATGAAAAATGGTGCGATCTATATTTTTAACCCGTACCCAAGCCGATCCCGTATCAACTCCAAATAAATTATCTGCACCTACAATAACGTTATCAGTTTTATGGCCAATAATAAACTTACGTCCTGCTGCATCAACAAGGTGTTTTGCTCTCAGTTCGTGATAATTTCCGTCAATCATTTTAACTTTGACGGTGTGCATCTCATCAGTAGGAGTAATGTCCACATCAACCACACGGCCTTGATAGAAACTTGCTCCCATTTTCTTATTCATTTTGAGCAAATCCCGTTCAAATTTTGCCCGGTTCATTTGAAACGTGCCAAGGGGAAATTGTCGATTCGCCCAAATATGATAATAATCATCAATGGTGTCAGTTTTATCTGCATCTTTTGCCCAATGAAAATTAAGAGCATATTTAGGGGGATGATTTTCGATCATATATTCGTATAAACCCAATTCTTTGCAGACAAATAGGGTGGCAATTTCCACCATTGATTCGCCAATTTTGAGGTCTTTATTAGTTCTTTCTTCGGGACGAGGATCGATCAGTGCAATTCTAATGTTGGGAACATTTAGAAGCAAGTGTCTTGCTTGACAGACCCCGGCGAAACCTGCTCCCATAATCACAACATCATAAACTTTTGTGTCAGTCGTAACCATTGGTGAAATTCTCCTAAAATGTGATGAGGAAGAGAGTGAATAAGAAAGAATACAAGAAAAAGTTAAAGATATAATTCTCCTAGTCGGGTTGCTAATTCAGCAATGGTGGGATAGTTAAAAATGACCACAGGATTTAATTCCTTTCCGAGCCATTTTTCTAAGCGTCCTAATAAAACTAACGCTTTTCGTGAGTCGAGTTCATAATTATCAAAAGGTTCTTCAATATCAATGTCATCAAGGTCAACATCGAGTTGTTGAGCAAACTGATCAACGAGCCAGTTTTGAATGTCTTCAACGGTAGAAGGAGATTGAACAGTTGTCATCATGGGTTAAGTTCCTTTAAGGTGAAAAAAGTGTTTTAGCAAACTAAGATTGCTTAACTTATATTCCTAGTTTATTCCTCTACCCATTGATCAGCCATGTTTTATTTTTCGCCAAAACTGGATTTTTTTTATTCCTATTTTTTATGGTCAAATTTAGTACATTTTTACCATATAAATATAATCGAAAAACCTAGCAGACAATACAAAATATTATCCATTAAATTTCAACTCCTTTTTTATTACAATAAAAGGTAACAAAATTAAGTTGCTAGTTACTAGGTAAAAATTATGATAGATACTCATGTTCTTAACCCATCTGTTACAGAGATTTCTTCTACTACTCAACCGATTGAAACCGCTCATAAATCTTCGCAAATGCTGCAAGAATTATTAACTTCAGCCGTTGTACAGCTTGAAACAGAATTGCAAGATAAGCTAGAAAAACTGCTATCTAAACAGGAGTATCAATTGTTAAAAATTGGGGAGAATATTAATAGCTTGACGCAGGAATTAGAACAAGCAGTTTCTGAATTTCTCCAAATTGCCCAACAAGCAAATAAAACCTATAGTTCTCTACAGTTTTTGGGTCAATTTGTTGAACAAAAACCTAATAACTCACCCAATAAAGGAAGCCAAGATACCGTTAGAGTGGTTTATAGTCATGCCGCCAAATTACCGATTCCTGTGGTAGAAAAATATGGCTTAGGGTTTATCCTAAACTATAAAACGGTTGATTTATCCCAACTAGGTATTACCCTTTCACTCTCTCGTCAATCTCCGTCTCTTCCTGCCATCAAACAGGGATAATTTAAGCACTACTAAGGTGGGCATTGCCCACCTCAATCATGATTATGTAAGGTGTAAAGTTTAAATACTTAGAACCTAAAACCTAAAACTCAGCCATCATTTAAGCTACTTGAGTTTGATATTTTTCTCGCCAACGTTTAGGAGATACTTTATGTAACTGACTAAAGCGACGGGAAAAATAATAGGGGTCAGTAAACCCAACGGTGGCGGCAATTTTGGTAATTGACTCATGGGTTTTCAGTAACAAGGATTGGGCTTCTAGCATTCTTCGTTCCACAATCCAATGAATAATCGTTTTGCCGGTGCGACGCTTAACTAAATTGGTTAAATAAGCAGGAGAATAACCAGCCGCTCCAGCCACATCATTGAGGGTAATGGGTTGACTATAATTTGCCTCAATAAACTCAAAAACTGGTTTTAATTGAGAACTATTAGGGTAGAAAGAAGCCAAAGAATCAAAGAAATTCGGTTGCGGGGTAGAAGAACGCTGTATCAACGATTGAGGAGCTTGTTTTGAGTTAACAGAAGGATGAATTCTGCAAGCATAGCCATCTTTTTCAGGTTCTAGAAAATTTAAGGAACGAGCTACTATGCTTATATAATCTTGATCTCCATATTTGAGAAGGTTAACCGTAATATCGAGGGATTGATGATCCTCATAATAAGGATGTTGTGTGATCAAACGTCCAAAACCTCGACGTTGAATTAATTTCCAGTATCTAGACCAATCTGAGTTTAAAAAATCTTGAGCAGCTTCTTCTATAGTCAAATTAGATAACTGTTCTCTGGAATATCCCAATAAAGCACAAGCCGCATCATTGTAATGCTTAATCCGTCCTTGGGAATCGATCCACAATACAGATTCAGGGATTTGATTGATTAAATATTGAATAACAGATATGGATTCAGCTATTTCTTGCTGAGGGACGGCATTAAGAAAGTTAGCCGTAGAATGAGAGAAGTTAAGGGAGTTAAGAGGGTTACAGTTTGGAGTTAAAAGCATGAGACTGTTCCTATAATTTTCAAAATAGATAATTTTTTGACCCCAAAAGATAGTTTTCACTCCATCACAAACAAAACTGATTTCCGGATCTTCTTAATTCTTGATCAGGAAATTACAGCACTTGGCTGATCGCTCAAGTACAACTACTAGGGTTGAAGTCCTTATACAGTAAGCCTTTCGGTGATTGCATGGGATGTTCCGTCTCGGAAAGCGCTGTATTGAGCTTGTCTTTCCTCTACAAGCGGAGATGCGTCTTTCCGCAAATTTTTAAAACCCACATTCCGCACTTCAAATTATAGTAAGTAGTCATGCAAGGCGTTGCTGATTTGAGATATGAATCTTCGGCTCTCTTAGGTTTGGTGGGTAAAATGTATTCTAAGATACAATCCTCCTGGCGAGTGAGTGGAACGAATCACAAAGACACAAAGATTGATCGCTCCTATACTCAGTTAAACTTATCACACAAATAAGAGGAGAGCCAATCTTCTTTGGCGGAATTTCTTAAAACCTAGACCCGAACTAACTTTTGCATCGGTGTCATCAACGCCCTATTTTACGTCCTCTGTAGGCAATGCGTGTGGCGGCGGCTGCCCCAGGACTACCCGCCTGACGAGACAGTATAAGCTGCCCGCGCATTTAAATTGCCTGTTGAGATGAGGCACTCTTGCACTCTTGCAAGAGGCAAAAATAAAGGGATTAGGGACTTGCGCTTTGATAATGTACCTTTTGGGCGAACGCAGTTCGCCCCTACATTCTGGACAAAATCCGTTGCTGTCGGGGTGCCAGGAACCTGCGCCCTCCGCTCGCTCAGGTTTGCTGATCACTCTAAGTAGGAGGAGAGCCTTCGAGAGCCCCCGCAGCTAAGGGACTGGCGCTTTGATCATACGCCATCTGGCTGGTCTGATTCTTCTACAGAGCGATTTTCTGGCTGGGATATTATTCCCACGCAAGTCCCTTAGGGGAGATTTAGCTAATTTAAGGATAGGCGGTTAAGATGCGTCTTAGCTTACTACTACTTGAGAAAGTGGACTCAAGACGGAACATGGCTGAAAATCCATGACTGTCTCCGGGATTACGTCAGGACGATGGAAGGTCATCTAACGGCGGCGAGCGCGGGAGTTTTAGACAGCCAATCGGTCAAAACCGCCACGATGATTAATCAAGAGGTGGGTTATGATGCGGGGAAGCGGATTAAAGGAAGAAAGAGATTCACATTAGTCGATACTTTCGGGCTGTTAATCGCAGTCAAAGTCGTCTTCTGCCAAAGATTCTCCATTTTGCTGAGGACTTTCCTATTTTAAACTAGATATAAGTGGGTGGGTGGAATTAAATATAAGATGAACGTAGGTTGGGCTTCGGCCGTGATCTCAGCGTTCGACCGAGCGTTCGACAAAAGCTCACGCCGAAGTCTCACGCCGAGGTCCGAACGGTTGAAGCATGAAACCCAACGCCTGCTCATGTTACGCTACCGCTAACCCATCCTACAAATAATTGTGCCTCCCTACTTAGATGATGTCTAGATAGATTGAACTTAAAAAAACTTAATCATCAAATCTAAAATTAATCTATCTAAATCTCTAATCTTCAGCAATTTAGAAATATGCTCATCAGCAAAAACTACAAAAGGTTTTTCAGAATCTCTCTATTTTGAATTAGGAAAAAACTCATGTCTATGCGTCATTTTGCTTTATTGCTTGGGTTAACCACCACTGGAACAGCCACTTTATTAGCTCCCCTTCCCACTCGTGCTGCTAGTTGTGAAACAGGTGATTTATTTGATTTTAGTTCCATCCAATTTCTTGCAACTCGTCCCATTGCTTCTAATAACTGTTTGCGGTTATTTGGAAAGCGAACAGACTCGACTCCTCAAGGATTTGTGGGCTATGGCGCCGGTCACACTGAAACCAGTTTAAATTCACCAGGAAATCCAGCCCCCTATTATGCTGCGGGGATTGATTTTAGTCCCGAAAACTTGGTTAATCCTCTAGGTGCAACACGGGCAGCCACCTTGTTAAATAATATCACCGGATTCTCTAACTTTTCTACTTTCCTGACCAATAACAGTATTGATGTCGATCGTATTGGGTTTAGTTTTGGTCCTAAAAACGGGGATTTTACCAAGAGTTGGAATTTAGGAGATGATATCAATGGACAGAACTATTTTTCCTCTCCTACGTCTTCTCTAGAAGAACGCATTTATGCTGCTAATTCTAAGGAAGTGGAAAGCTTTTTATTGTTAGATACCACTAAAATTATTAGCTTTGGTTATAGCGATATTTATTCATTCTTAGAATATGGCGCAACCACTGCTCCTGATGATGACTCTGAAGCGATTATTAGTGATCCCTTTAGTGTTTCTAAGGTAGCTGGCCTGCTGGGAGAATTTGACGGATTAGCCAATGCTTTCTTAGCCGATGTGGGTTCTAATAAAGTACAATTAGTCAGTGAAGATGCCGCCGTTGTTCCAGATGACGTTTTTATCGAGCCCTCAATTGGCCCATTAAATCCCGTGGTTTCTATTCAATTTCCCCTGCAACTGAGAATTGTTTCGACTCCTGAACCTTCTGTTACTCTTGGCTTAATGAGTTTAGGCATTATGGCAGTGGGGTGTCGTTTGAAAAATAAAATTCGGAAAGAATAAGATAGCAGTTGTAGATAAGCTCAGACCCATCCCAGTCTTCACGTTAACTTATGTCAGATAACCATCCTATGTCACCTCCTATGTCGGAATATCCCCTAAAAATCACTGCCACCTCTTCTGAACCTCAAAAACAATCAAAACGCCGTTTCCAAGGGGTTCGGCGATGGTATCTTGGGGGACTTTTATTGTTAGGAGTTGGTTATGGGATTGGGTCAATGAGTCAACCAACTCAACCAATCGCCCCTTCTGTTGCCGAAAATGAACATCTTCTCCCCGTTGAAATTGACCGGCTAGTACAGGTCAATGCTTATCAACAGTCTCGAACTTACACTGGGGAAATTGTCGCTCAAAATACCAGTGATTTAGGGTTTGAACGAGGAGGAACAATGACTCAACTGCTGGTGACAGAAGGACAATGGGTGAATCAAGGAACGCCCCTTGCTCGTTTAGATGACCGTCAATTAATCGCCCAAACACAAGACTTATTAGCCCAAAAACAACAGGCTTTAGCACAATTAAAAGAAATGGAGGCGGGTTCTCGTGCTGAAACCATTGCCGCAGCCCAGGCAAATTTGGCTCAAGAAAAAGCTCAACTACAAGAGATGGAAGTGGGACCTCGCACTGAAACCATTGCGGCAGCCCAAGCGCGTTTGAAAACCCTCCAAGCACAATTAGCTTTGGCTCGTAGTAAACGGGAGCGACGACAGAATCTTTATACGCAAGGTGCTATTTCTCTTGAACAGTTTGACGAAGTGGTCACAGATATGGATAGTCAACAGGCAAGGGTTAATGAAGCCCAGAGCCAATTAGATGAGCTATTAGCAGGAACACGCCCTGAAATCTTAACTCAACAGCAAGCAAGGGTTAAACAGGCTCAAAGTCAACTGGATGAGTTGTTAGCAGGGACTCGCAGGGAAGTGATTGAAGCCCAAAAAGCAGCTATTAAACAGCTAGATAGTCGTTTAGCTGGTATTGAACTTGATTTAGAAAAGACCGTTCTTAAAGCCCCTTTTTCGGGCAAAATTCAAAAACGTTATCTCGATCAAGGAACGGCGGTACAAGCAGGTCAAGGGGTGGTGCGTTTGGTACAATTAGACGGCGTTAAAGCCCATATTGGTGTTCCTACGTCCCTGACTTCTGAGATTAAGATCGGACAATCACAAACCCTAAAAATTGACCAAAAATCTTATTCAGCGACCGTTAAGGCAATTTTACCTGAACTAGATGGTGCTAGTCGTACCGTGACGGTGGTTTTTCAAGTTAAAGGAGCAGGAAGTAGCGGCGAGGTTACCTCGCCCCTACTAACCACTGGACAAATTGTCACCTGGCAATGGCAACAAAACATTAATACTTCAGGTTATTGGCTACCTAGTACCGCTCTTGTTAAGGGAATTCGAGGATTATGGTCAATTTATGTCTTAGGAGATGGGAATGCAGCCCAAGGATTTGTCGTAGAACGTCGGGATGTGGAGGTTTTATACACCGATGGGGAGCGAGTTCTCGTGCGAGGAACATTAGACGGAACCGAAAAAGTGATTACTAATGGCACAAATCGCATTATTTCGGGGCAAAAGGTAAAAATCAGTAAACAGTAAACAGTGAGCAGTTATCAGCAGAACGTAGGTTGGGTTGAAGCATGAAACCCAACGCCCGATTATGTTACGCTACCGCTAACCCATCCGACAAATAATTGTGCCTCCCTACTTAGGGTTTGCTGAATAAATCTAAAAACCTTGTTGGGTAAGACTTTTAGACTTTTGGGAAATCAAAAAGTACCAGATCTGGGAGTGATCGCGGAGAAAATTCCGGGACTTTTTCCCTGAAAATTAGGTAATTGACCACCTGAAAATGGGTAAAACCCTACACCCCACACCCTACACCCCACACCCTGCCCCCACCGAAAAACTTTTTGCCGCAAACCCTACTTATTACTTATTACTTTCTCCCCCGAAATTCATAATTCTCAGTTCTTAATTCATCATTCTCCTATGTCTTCTATCTTTTATAAAAACGTCCGATTATTAATTTTAACCATTCTGGCGATCGCCGTTTGGGGACTATCTTCCTTTTTCAGTTTACCTCGTATGGAAGATCCCGAGTTAACCCCTCGTTTTGCGGTCATTAACACCCAATTTCCTGGCGCAACCCCTGAACGAGTAGAAACGCTAGTTACTGATAAATTAGAACAAGCTTTACTAGAAGTCGAAGAAATTCAAAATATTGATTCTACCTCTCAGCTTGGCTTCTCCAGCATTACCATTCAATTAAATGACCAAATTACCGATGTTGATCCCGTTTGGTCACAAATTCGTGATAAAGTCAATGATGCTGTTTCTCAATTACCATCGGGAACTTCTCTCCCTGAATTTGAAGAATCAAAACCCAAAGCCAACGCCTTAATTGTTGCTTTAACTTGGCAATTATCAAGCCCTCCGAATTATGGCATTTTGAGCCGTTGGGCGCAAGAATTAGAAGATGATTTACGGTCAATTGAAGGAACAGAAAAAGTTGAATTATTTGGCAATCCTACGGAAGAAATTCGAGTGGAAGTTGATCCTCAAAAATTAACCAATTTAGGGTTAACTATACAGTCCCTTTCTCAACAAATCTTAGAAAGTGATGCCAAAGTTGCTGCCGGCCAATTACGAAGCGAACAAAGTAACTTATTGCTGGAAATTGAAGGAGAATTAGATTCTTTAGACCGTTTAAATCGTTTATCAATTAAATCAGGTGCTTCTAGTCAAGTAGTGCGATTAGGTGATATTGCAAATATTAGTAAAGGAATTGAAGATCCCCCCAGAGAAGTCTCGATGATTAAGGGAAAACGGGCGATCGCAATTGCTGCTTTTGTGGAATCTGATAGACGCTTAGATTCTTGGATGACAGTCGCCAAGGCTAAGTTAGAAAGATTTGAAAAAAACCTTCCTCAAGGAATTGGCCTACACATTATCTTTAATCAAAGTCGTTATGTGCAGCAACAACTGGACTCGGTTTTATCAAACCTGATTATTGGTGCTATCTTGGTTTTTGGGATCACCTTTGTGATCATGGGCTGGAAGTCATCTTTAATCGTGGGAACATCCCTTCCCTTATCAGTTTTGATGGTTTTTGGCAGTATGAAGGTGTTAGGCATTCCCCTACATCAAATTTCGGTAACAGGACTAATCATTGCTTTGGGGTTATTAATTGATAATGCGATTATTGTGGTTGATGAGGTGCAAATGGCTTTAAAAGAAGAAGAAGGTATATCACCGCTCAAAGCCGTTGCTACTACCGTACATCATATTTTTATTCCCTTACTCGCTTCTACCTTTACCAGTGTTATCGCTTTTTTGCCCATTGCTACCGCTTCAGGAGCAACTGGAGAATTTACCGGAACGATTGGAGTAACCGTAATTTTAGCCCTAATTAGCTCGTTTATTCTATCTGTCACCGTGATTCCCGCCTTAGCGGGAAGATTACATCATTGGCAACCAACCCCCACAAATGGATATTGGTGGCAAAGCGGATTTACCCATTCTCGTTTAACCTATCTTTATAAGTGGAGTTTAGATCGCACTTTTCAACGTCCCTTATTAGCGATCGCCCTTATTCTTATTCTTCCCTTATGGGGTTTTATTAGCTTTCCTACCCTACAACAACAGTTTTTCCCCCCCACCGATCGCGAACAATTTCATTTAACCTTTGAATTACCCATCAGTGTGTCTTTACCCGAAACCCAGTCTCAAGTGATGCAAGCCCGAAAGTTAATCTTACAGCATCCTGAAATTCAAGACGTTCAATGGTTTATTGGGAAAAGTGCGCCCTCTTTTTACTACAATGTCTTACAAAATCGAGAACAATCTCCTAATTACGCGCAAGGAATTGTTCAACTTCAGAAAAACGTCAAGTCGGGTGCGTTAATTCGCACCTTACAGCAAGAATTAGATCAAGCCTTTCCCCATGGGCAAATTATTGTCCGACAATTAGAACAGGGTCCTCCTTTTGATGCACCCATTGAATTACGCTTATATGGCTCAGATTTAGCCCAATTACAGGCTTTAGGCGATCAAATCCGCACTGAGTTAGCCAAAACACCCAATGTCATCCATACTCGCGCCACTTTAAGCGAAAGTTTGCCCAAATTAGCTGTCAATCTTAATGAAGAAAAGCTACGTTTAGCAGGGTTAGATAAAAGAGCCGTTGCTCGTCAATTAGACACCAGTTTAGAGGGAACAGTCGGAGGCTCGATTTTAGAAGGAACAAAAGAACTACCTGTGAGAGTTCGGACTTCTAATAGTCAACGGAGCAATCTAGCTGAAATTAGCTCATTAAACCTCTTATCTTCGGGAAATTCTGCAACTTCATCGACAATTGTTCCCCTATCTACTGTGGGGACGGTGGAAATTTTGCCAGATATTGTTGCTATTTCACGTCGTAATGGCCAACGGATGAATACCATACAGGGTTTTATTCCGGCTGGTGTATTACCGGAACAGGTACTCTCTGAGTTTGAAAAACGATTAGAAATGAGTAATTTTCAGTTACCCTATGGTTATTCATGGGATTTTGGCGGAGAACAAGGAGAACGTCAGGATGCTTTAAGTAATTTGATTGCAACTCTTGGGGTTTTAGCGATCGTTATGGTGGCCAGTTTAGTCCTCACTTTTAATTCTTTCCGTATGGCAAGTATTATTATTCTTGTTGCGATTTTATCCTTAGGACTAGGCTTAGGATCATTGGCCTTGTTTAATTATCCTTTTGGGTTTACAGCGATTTTAGGGATCGTTGGACTGTTAGGAATCTGTGTTAATGATTCAATCGTAATTCTTGACGCTTTGCGTCATGATGCTCAAGCCAGCCTTGGTTCACGTCGAGCAACTCGAAATGTGGTGATTCGTGCAACTCGTCATGTGGTAGCGACCACCTTAACCACGATTATCGGGTTTATCCCTTTATTATTTGATCCCAGTGGTTTTTGGCCACCTCTTGCGATTAGTATTGTCGGTGGGTTAGGTGGCGCCACTTTAATGGCGTTATATTTTGTTCCTTCCGTATATGTACTCTTATGTCGTAAAAATCTTGCACAGAGTGCTAAACCGCAGTAACGGTATGATTATCGCAGTCATTTTGTCTTGCCATCAAGAGTATCGCTCTTCTATCACTCTCGGAAAATCCCTGTCAACCCATAACGGGAGTTTAGACTAACTCCCCCCAATCATACCGTACAGTCTAGTCCACTGAGAGGGGGACTACGGGGGGAGGGGAAAATCAAGAGATAATGAGGTAAAGTTATCCCAATTCTCCAAAATCTGACTACAGATAGGGTAGAATATCATATTAGTAGAGTTAAAGGAAAAATATAGCAGGAGTTTATAAGATAGAAATATCTGAAAGTGAAGCAGAACTCAAGGAACTGCTTAGACAAGAAAAAACCGGTTCAGGAAAAGAAAGAATACAAGTATTGTACTTATTAAAGACAAAAAAGGCAAAAACGGTGACAGAAGCCGCCGAAATGCTAGGAAGAAATAGAGTCACCGTACAAGATTGGTTAGGAAAATATCGTCAAGGGGGACTGGAAAAATTATTGTCTAAAAAAGTCAGTACAGGAAGACCAAGAAAAGTTCCCCTGTGGGCAGAAAAAGCCTTATAAAAAAGATTAAAAGAAAAGGAAGGGTTTGATATTCAGGTCGAGATTTGTGAATGGTTAGAGGAAAAATTAGGGAGAGAAGCCAAGTACAAAACCGTACACAAATTAGTATATTATCGGCTAAAAGCGTCTCAAAAATAGCTAGAACAAAAAGCCTAGAACAATCAGAAGAAAGGTTAGAAGATTTTTTAAAAAAACTCCTAGAAAATTTGGCAATACTGAGTTTTGTAGCGATAACAATTATGAGTAATATAGGGAAAATTCGCTTTTGATGTCAAAATGAAACTCGTCTGGGACTAAAAACAATCAGCGGGAGAAAAATAACAGCAAAAGGGGTAAAACCTTACGGGAAAGTGCAGGGTCAATTTCAAGCAACGTATATCTATGGGGTGGTAGAGCCGAAGACAGGAGAGCATTTCTTTTATGAATTTACTCATTTAAACAGTCAATGTTTTCAAATATTTTTAGAATTATTTTCTGAATATTTTGCCGATGGTATTTTGATAATACAGTTAGATAATGGCAGGTTTCATAAGGCAAAAAAACTAAAAATACCTGAGAACATTATTCTCAGGTTTCAGCCACCACATTGCCCAGAATCTAATCCAATTGAACAGATTTGGCAATATCTAAAAAAGGATTGAGATGGAAACTACCTAGAGACTTAGAGGAATTACGTTTGTTAATTGGTCAACGACTCGAAGAAATAGACCTCGACCTAATATTATCTTAAGACCAAAAGTCTTTCTAGTTAAGGAATCTACCCGAATAAAAATTATTTTAATCGCCTCATATTTTTTCAGTGAAACTGAATTAGCAACGATAGATATACATTTCAGTTATCGAACTACTTAATTAGTACATAGGCTAAAAGTAAGCTGTGACTGGGTTATAATTTTTGGAGATGTCTAATGAACAAAGAGGTAATCGCTTCAATTGTTGGACGAGGTTATAGGGAGCATCTCATTTATGCAAGTGAGTAATTATACTTATCCATAAAACTGGTTTCTAGCAAGGCTTTCAAAATAGCTTGACATAAAAACCTGATTTAGGGGTTACAAAGGTGAGATGCTCCCAGGTTATATCCTGGAGGCTCTATCTGTAGTTGGCATTTAGAGAATTGGTATTGTAAAGTTTCAATACAAATATAGTCAGATATAGTCAGGCATGGTAATATATAGACATGAAACTATCAGACTATGCAAAAAAAGCAGGAATAAGTTATCGAACGGCTTGGAGATGGTGGAAACAAGGAAATTTAACAGGTTATCAATTGCCTTCTGGTACAATTATCATAACGGATGACAACCATTCAAAACCCGACTTGATAGCTTGCATTTATGCAAGAGTTTCCAGTGCCGAAAATAAAGACAATCTAGATAGACAAGCTGACCGATTAAAAGATTATGCTGTTGCCAGAGGCTACAAAATCTACAAAGTTGTCAAAGAAGTAGGCAGTGGATTAAACGATAATCGCCAACAATTAGCCAAAATTCTAGTTGACCCCAATTATAATGTTTTAATTGTTGAACACAAAGACCGTCTAGCCAGATTTGGGACTAATTATCTAGAAATCTTGTTAAAAGAACTAGATAAAAAACTGGAGATTGTCAATGAAAGTGAGGATAAGCAAGATGAGTTAATGTCAGATTTAATAGCCATTATTACCTCTTTTTGTTCTCGAATTTACGGATTAAGAAGGTCGAAAAGAAAGACAGAAAAGATTATAGCTGAGTTAAAAGACAACGGATAATAATGTTAGTAGCAGAAAGACACATTATCAAGAAAGGACATAGATTTTGGGCTGAGATAGATAATTTATCTTGGCAGTCTAAAAATCTCTACAACTCAGCCAATTATTTAATCCGACAAAACTTCATTTATGGTCATGGCTATTTGACCTATAATCAGATGGCCTCTCTGATAAAAGGGACAGAACAGTATAAAGCTTTACCTGCTAAAGTTTCCCAACAAGTTTTAAGAGGATTAGACCGGAACTGGAAATCATTTTTTGCCGCTTCATCGGAGTTTAAAAGTCACCCCGATCAATTTCTGGTCAAACCCAAAATCCCTAGCTATAAGGAGCCAAAAAAAGGAAGAAATCTCTTAGTTTACACGATTCAAGCTATAAGCAAAGTAGGTCTTAGGCAAGGATTAGTCAAGCTATCAGGGACTTCAATTGCGTTGGCGACGAGAGTAGCGGAGCGCATAGCAGAAGTTAGAATAGTCCCTAAATGTGATTGTTATGTAATCGAGGTAATTTATGAGAAAACCGAACAGTTCTTAGCTCCTAATGAAAAGATAGCTGCGATAGATTTAGGCATAGATAATTTGATGGCTGT
>NZ_JACJSW010000107.1:0-1959 GCF_014698375.1 Microcystis flos-aquae FACHB-1344
AATAAATCGGGGCGATTTAGTTGGGGAAGTTGATAGGTTTTCCGATAAAGCTTGATTTTCGCCGTTTCTTCTGCCATCGCCGTGATCGCTGAGGGTGAGTTTTTTCTATTTTAGCCCGATTTTTTGATCAGCTAGAAATCTCGGCCAGAGGCGAAAAAATCAGCGACAATGATATAAATGGAGTTATCAACACAAGTAAAGCGATTATGACTGTAGCCACGACGAACGCCCGAGATATTTTCCGCTCCGCCTACGAAAACCGTTACACTTGGGATGAACGATTCCCCGGTTACACTGCTGATATTATCCTCACCCAAGGGGAGGAAGTCCATACAGGCAAAATTCAAGTTAATGCCGATTATAGTGTGGAAGTAACGGGCATTGATGACGAGAAAGTGCAAGAAAGTATCTATAATCAAATGCGCGACATCGTTACTCACCGCAAAAGAGGCAATTTTGATGCCTCCCACGGCAAAAACCAGTTTAATTTCGGGCAAGATGATCCCACCGGTGCGGTAGAAATTCTTGTCACCGGCGATGCGATGGGGTCTAATTATAAAGTCCGCGGCCGGGAAATCTGTCAAGTCAGTCGAGTCATGGGACCGATGGCTTTTACTATTAATACCGAGGAAAGTCTCGATACGGGAGAAGGTTATATTTCTATTCGCTATAATGCCATTTTCCGCAATGCTAAAACCGATGAATTAAAGGGAAAACGTGACTTTAAGGAAACCTACGAAAAAATCGGTAATTATTATTTACCCTCCTGTCAAGTGATTAACGCAATCGACGCGGGGGGCGAAAAATCCACCACAGAATTTACTTTTATCAATCTACAGCTTTTAGAATCTTAAGGGTTATCCCCGCCCAAAAAGCGTTAGGATCGAAGTAACTAAGTAGGTGGGTGTTAAAAATTGTCGGATCCCCCCGCCTATCGGCACCCCCCTTATCAAGGGGGGATTAAGGGGGGATACCCCCTTATCAAGGGGGGCAGGGGGGATCAAAGACAAAATCTATCTTCAATTTAATTGAAACCACTTACTTACACTGTAATAAATCTCTGACCAGAAGCTGATTATGTCTTTAACACTGACTCCTGATAACGTCGAACAAGTTTTAGATGAAATGCGCCCCTACCTGATGGCGGATGGTGGTAACGTGGAATTAGTCGAAATCGACGGGCCAGTCGTCAAACTCCGTCTTCAAGGTGCTTGCGGTTCCTGTCCCAGTTCCACCATGACCCTAAAAATGGGCATCGAACGTCGTCTCCGGGAAGTGATTCCCGAAATTGCCGAAGTTGAACAAGCTTTCTAAATCTTGGGTTAATTAATTCTCACCACTGCCCGATTGCTAATTAAATTAGCGATCGGGCATAATATTAATTAGGGCTTGCTGAAAAAGTTTGTTGGTGGGGTTAGGAGTCGGTCGTCGGTCGTCGGTCGTCAGTATTCAGGAGTTTCAGGCTTTCTTGCCCTCTCTTTTTGTACTAACCTGTGTACTAAAAGGAGGATAATGCCAGGTTTTTGGGGGTCCCAATCCGATTTTCGCAGCATGAACATCGGATTTTAACAGGTCAAAAGCCTTATTTTCAAAGGGTTCTACCATTATTCAGCCAGCCCTACTTATTGGGACTTAGGCGTTTTCGGTCAGCAAAAAAGGCTCAAACCATTACGGGACAAAGGGTTAACCTCGATTTATGATTTTCCTTGATCTATCTGGGTTTCAGCGATTTTGGGCTTCTCGAAGTAAATCCCAAGCGGGGATTGGAGTTGAGGCTTTTCTCGATTTGTTTTTTGTCTAAGTCCCAGTAGGTGTTAAAAACTTTCAGATACCCCCCTGATTAGGGCTGACAGGTGTAGGTATTTTACAACTAAGAGGAAGGGGAGTAGTAAAAAGCATCAACGGGGGTGGGAGGGAAAGAACTCCAACGATGAAGGTGAATCGATAAACCTTTCAGTA
>NZ_JACJSW010000108.1:0-5131 GCF_014698375.1 Microcystis flos-aquae FACHB-1344
CTCGCCTTTTCTTTGATCCGCCTCAAGCCAGGAAAACACCCCGATTTTTCTAGGGGTCTAACGGCTATGCGCCTTATCCAGCAAGCCTTTTAGTCGCCTTGTCACCCCTTGAAGCGCTTTGGCAATATACTTTCCATAACTTTCAGGTTGAATATTAGGGTATTGAGAAATTAAGTCTGTTTCTTCTGTCCGTAATTCATCGATTTTTTGGTTGAGTTCTTCGTAAGACTTTGGAGCTGTAACTTTCCCTCCTAGATAGACAACGTTGCTCAGTCCAAGAATAGAAAGAAAGTTTTGCGGTAAAGTAAATGTCGCCAAATCTGAACCAATACCGACCAATAATTCAGCAGCTACCAACAAGCTAAAACCTAGTAGTTGAAAGCTGTAAACATCAAATGATCCACCACTTTTTATTAAGTCGCTCCATTTTGCATCTTCTAATTCTGGTTTTTTCTCGTAACCTTTTTCACCAATGGTCAGCCATTCATGATTTCGCAACCAGGTCCAATTAGAGAATGTCAGTCGTTTGCTTCCCAATGCTATCACCTTGGAACCAGTTGTGCCAACAGCGCTGATACCTAGTAGTAAAAGAAGGTCATCTGATAGCCCACTCAGTACTCCACTACTGGCCAGAGTGTATAGAAGTCGCAATAGCACCACTAAGGTGAAACCAAAAATTTGAAAATTAGAAAGACTAGCTTTACCAAACTGTCCTGCTGTCAAAGCTACAGGCTTAATCCATAATGCAGTAAAATTATAGGCGTTATCCCAACTTACCCACCAGACAGTAATTGAATAGAAAACCAAAACACCCCCTAATGCTATTGCCAAGGCCTGGCCAGAGAACTTCGCAGGAGTCCCAGATTGAGTTTGAGAGGAAGGTGTTGCAGCAGCAGTCGGGGAGGGGATTTGAGAGGAAGGTGTTGCAGCAGCAGTCGGGGAGGGGATTTGAGGGGAAGGTGTTGCAGCAGCAGTCGGGGATGGGATTTGAGCTAAGACACTGTTAACTAATCCATAAGCAAAAGTCACAAGAACAGTAGTTAATAATGCAGTAAGCATCCATTTAACAATTGATTTTTTCATTGTCATTCACCTCTTTTTCGGAGCTAAAACTGGATCGATGTATGGGGTTTTAGGTTCAATGATGCCTTTTACCTGCTTTGACAAAAATAGTTAGTTTTATCTATTGATTCAAAGGAAACTTTCCCAGTTTTGGTAGTCTCGCTCCCCATTCGGCTGTGGTAATGACTTTGGCGGTAAATGGCATAATTAGAAAAAATCTCGGCAATAAAATTGTTTAAAAACTTTGAGCAATAATATAGAGTTGTTGACAATAATTTAGCTCATGCAACAACTCTACTTACTTTTTTAGTCAACTCCAACCCTGTAACTGGAACCATCCCGCTCGACTGAGAGTATCTTTGCCGTAATTCCGGTTAGCAGTGAAGAAATCAACATCTCCGCGATCGCGCAAAGCTCTTAGAGCATTTCCAGGTCCAGAATTGTATGCAGCTAAAGCGGCACGGATAAGCTCTTTGCCTTGCAAATTAGTCTTGCGTTGCATAAAAGCTCGGTTGTCAGCAAGAACTTTACAGCCAAAGAGAATGTTCTCTCTGGGATCTTTCCACTTACCAGTAGAGGTAAACTGAGGAAAAGCACGGTCATCAATTTGCATCAGTCCCCGACCGTGACCAAAATCTCCCGTACCAGAAGGGCCAGGTGGATTTAAGAGTAATCCCCAGTGAGATTCTCGTGAACCAATGCCCGCAATCACAGCAATCGGAAAGCCCTGTTGGTTAGCTCCTTCTTCAATAAAAGCTCTGAACTGTTGAGCGGCTTCTAATTGTCTGAGCATGGAAGCATCATTGCGAGCAATCGTCGTGGTAAATACAAGTTCAAGATTGGGAGGTTGCTCGTCTGATAACGCTGCCCAAGTCAGCGGACCGACAATTCCATCATCATCCAAACCACGAGAGCGTTGAAATTGTTTGACAGCCATTTCGGTTGCCTGTCCAAAGAAGCCATCAATAACGACAGCAATTCCTTTGGCATTGAGCAGTTCTTGCAGTTCCATCACTTCGTCTCGAAGTTGAGGAGAAGTATGGTCAAATCCGTCAAATAAACGTAAGGTTGGACCGATCATTGTGCAAATTCTCCTGGCATTTTGTTTTTTGCTAGTTTTCAGGATTATTGAAGTCAGTTTGCCTTTAGGAAGATGAGAGTCCCAACGCCGCAAGCGTGGCAGGCCCAACGATGCCATCAACCGGTTGCAATTGTTTCTGTTGTTGAAATGCTTTAACTGCCTCTTCTGTCTTTGGACCAAAGAAACCATCAACTGTTAACTGGAAGCCATTGCGGACTAATGCTTGCTGAACTTGGCGCACGTCATCTCCTTCCAGAAGTGGGCGCGTGAGTTGCAATAAGCGATCTCCTAGTTCAACGCTACCCCCACCATTAACCCCTGTGTCTAGAGTCGGACCATTAGCAAAGCCATTAGCAGGAGATTTACCGAGACGAGCGGCGGTATTTGGACCCCACTGCCCATCCTCTGCAATCCTGTCATTGGGATTGTTTTGATTCCACAGTTGCTGGAACGCCAGGATAGCAGTTGAGCGGATGTCACGAACCCCAGCACCTTTAAAGTCAAAATGAACCGGATCTGATGGACCTAGCCACTTCCAGCCCTGAGCTTCTAGGAAAGGTCGCCAGCCTGCATGATCTTCAATATCGAGAGCTAATCCACTTTGATGGTTGCTCTTTCCTGGCTCAGCAGCGATAGTAATGCCACATCGATTCGCCTGAGCTTGTTGAAAAAGAAGTAGTTGTTGGGCAATAGTCCGATAAGCGGAGTTGACAATCAGAGTCTGGCCTCGATTGGCAACCGCCCGATCTAGGGCGCGTTTAGCCGCTGGTTGTAAGAATGGCCAAACTGCTTGTCCAAGCCTGATCTTGGGCGAAGAAAAATCAACTAAAGCACCTGAGACAAGTCGATTCATTTGAGCAATGAGTTGCCGATCTAGTCCCCTAACCACTGTCGTGGAACAGCTTGTAGTCCCAGCTTGCGTTACTGTCACCATAAATTTCTTCCTTAGCGAGGGATTCTTAGTTCAACAAGTCCACTTAAGCTAAGGGACTTGCGCTGGGATATCATTCCTACGCAAGTCCCTAAATACCTGGCGATGTTTAGCTTAAATGGTGGTTCTTTTATCCTACTATCCCACTTCCATCGGTCTAACACCCCTTAATAAGACTTAATATGGCACTGTGGGGTTTAATCACCTCAATTTGGGCATAATTACCGCACAGAGGGGTCTAGCATTGTCTCGCTAACAACAATCACAATCGCCCCAACTCCCGTAAGTTTTTCAAATCCAACTCAAAATCTTCAACATCATAGGAATACAGTGCTATTTGGCGCTGCTTTAAAAGTTGGCGAAAATAGACTTTACCTCGACTCTAAAAACTCTTCTACTGTCAAGTTAATATCGCTCGCAATCTGTCGTAATAATCTAGGTGCAATATCTCGTCCTTTATGAAATGGAACAGTAGTTGCACGTCCATCTTCAGGACAGAACTGTTTATGGGAGCCTTTCTGACGTACCTCAACAAAGCCAAGATTTTCTAAGATACGAACCACTTCCTGTGGTTTCAGAACAGGTATATTGCCGATGGTTACTGTGTACCAACAAATACTGTTTCAAATCTTGGTTCTTCGTTACTTGGTATGGTTCGATAGGGGGGCATAAATCGACTAAATCCTTATCTGGCAAGAGACTTAATTGATTAGTTCGCTCTAGAGCAAAAACAATTGACAAAAATCGCTAAATGCCTTTCTCTATAAGGGTTCCATCCCTTATAACCCCCGTCCATTGCATAACACAAACCGAAGAGCCCAAATCTTGTTTGTTCATCCTCAAGGAGCATTTCTATCACTTCACAAAGATTTGTCCGTAATTTATCTAAAGTTTCACCTTGAGAATGTACTCCGGGGAACCCAGGGACATAACCAACATAGAGATTAGTATCAAAATCTTTTTCTACAACAGCAGTAAATGTGTTCATAACCGATACCTAATTTTTAGGCTGACCAGAATAAAAAATAATTATGACATAAATATATAAGGAGAGCGCTAACAAATCTTGGTGCGTTCCCAGGAATTTATTGGCGGAGTAATTCGGAGTTGTCGTGGGGAACGCACCCTACAGCGATGACTAATCTTGGTAATGATAGCGACAGGAAATAATTGTTAGATAATGATCATCGACAACATAAACAAGACGATTAGCTTCATCCGTACGGGACCAAAAACCTGACAAATTCTCTCTCAAGGGTTCAGGTTTACCGATTCCTTCAAAGGGATTGGATAGAGTATCTTGGATGAGCAGATTGATTCTTTTCAGGGTTTTCTTGTCCTGAGATTGCCAATAAAGATAATCTTTTCATGCTTTACTACCCCAAGCCAACTTACGCATCGATTAAATCATGTTCTTGTGTTTTACCTGCTTGATATTCTGCGATCGCTTCTTGCAAATGTTGAGCATTAGCTGCAGATCTTAAGAGATAAACTGTTTCCATCAGACTGTCATAATAACTTTTAGACATGATAACAACATCTTCTGTATCTCCTCTGACAATGAAAGTACAGTTTTTATCATTGGCTACTGTATCTATTACAGATTTAAAGTTTTTTTGGGCTTCACTAAAGTTGACAATGTTGACGCTCATCAGAGTTGTACATGGTTAAGTACAATTGTTATTATAGTTCTGTCCAAATCTGGTTGGCAAAACCCAAAGGCTTCGGGGAACGCACCCTCAAGCTAAACCGAAATAGCATCGCCCTGTTTGGGAAACTTTTCTTTAATATAGCGGAGCAGATCTGACGCAATACCATGATTGTAAATTTTCTTAAATTGCTGCCTTATCTGGCATTATACCTGATTAGAATCTGCTCCGAGACAATCACTTGCGTTAAAACAAAATAAGGCGCGTTACATTTTATTAACACACCCAACCAGATCGGCGATCGCACTATGGAGCGCAGCGGAATTGCCGTCCGGTGCAGCGCATTGTTGGGAGTCCATAAGTCTTTTGATCAGAGCATTACTCATGAGAATTGCTTTTTGGTGATCA
>NZ_JACJSW010000109.1:0-11950 GCF_014698375.1 Microcystis flos-aquae FACHB-1344
CGTACTTTACCTAACGGTGTCGAAAACCTCAAACTAATTGGCACTAATAATATTAACGGTACGGGTAACAATGCTAATAATATCATCACCGGAAATAGTGGCAATAATCAAATCAATGGTGCTAATGGTGCTGATATTCTAACCGGTGGTCCAGGTGCAGATACTTTTATCTTCCAATTTGGACAATCTACCATATCCGCAAGCGATCGTATCACAGATTTTGCCATCAATAGTGATAAAATCGACTTATTAACTCAAGGTGGACTTCCCATGAGTGCGCCTAGTAGTTTCAGTCGTGCTGCTAATAGCACTGTCACCACTTTAGACAATTTAATCAATCAGGTATTTACTGATGCCAATGGAGCCACTACAGGTAATCAAGGATTAGGGGTTAATAGTGCCGCCTTAGTGCAAGTAACAACTGGTGCGATCGCTGGAACTTACCTCGTTATTAATGATAGCACAGATGGCTTCCAATCCAGCAATGATTTATTAATAAATATCACCGGATTTACTGGTACTTTACCTGCTTTAGGGAACATTCCCGTGAGTAATTTCTTTGTTTAATTAAGTAGGCGTAGGGTGCGTTAGGCGGCCATCAATTCGGTCAAAAAACCAAAATTAACAAGCCGCCGTAACGCACCACCTCTATTATTAAATCGGTGCGTTACGCTATCGCTAACACACCCTACTGGCTGCACAATTGCTTGCTCTACTTGATTGAGGTAATCAGATAAAAGTTTAAGCAGCATGATTTAATATTTGTTCTAATTCTTGACGCAAAGCAAGGTAATGACGATAATCGTTTGCCCATTCTATAAATATTATATCATCTGATACTGTTCCCTGATTGTATTGGTTATAAAAATCTTCGGAATCCATTTTATGTTGGTTCTCATAAACGCTAAGTCGCTTGGCAACAGCAATCAAAGCATCTAAAGATGATGTATATTGAATGGTCTGTTTACGCATTTTTCTTTTACTCCAAAATAGGGTTTGCTGAATAAATTTGAAATGTAGGCAAAGTAAAGGTTTTGGGGCTTTACGAGCGAAACAGGTGCAAGATTTTGAGAGAATCGTCGTTCAAAACCTTGCGTCTTCATCGGCCCGCGTCCTGTAGGGGCGAAGCATTCGGACAATAACCTATCGGTGAAAAGGTAGATTTTCTATCCGAATGCTTCGCCCGTACTTATTCAGCAAACCCAAAATAATGATATTTTGATTATAAACGATCGCGCTCAAACAAAAACATAAATCGTAGTGGACTGTTTCAGCTAAAATAAGGCAATAGATAAACCTAACTGAGGACATCAATCATGGGAAGAGGTCGCAGTTGAAACAATCCAGTTTAAACAATCCAGTAGGGTGCGTTAGGCGGCTATCAATTCGGTCAAAAAACCAAAATTAACAATCCGCCGTAACGCACCACCTCTATCATTAAATTGGTGCGTTATGCTATCGCTAACACACCCTACTGGCTAATCTTTGTGTCTTTGTGGTTATGATGAATCAATCAACTCCCAATACTAATCAATCTATTCCCGTAGAGATAATTGCTTCCCGTAATTTCATTGATTGGTTAGAGTCTCAGCAGATTAGTCTGGCTTTTACTACCTATCAAAGTTCTCGACTGATGTTTTTAGGAGTTAACCCTCAAAGGGGGATGTCGGGATTTGAGCGTATATTTGACCGCGCCATGGGTTTATATGCTACCCCAGAAAGGATTTATCTTAGTTCCCGCTATCAAATCTGGCAACTAGATAATGTGTTATCATCCGAACAACTTTATGATGGTTACGATAAACTTTATATCCCCCGCATTAGTTATACTACTGGGGATTTAGATATTCACGATTTGGCAATAGAAAATCTCTCTGAAAGAATTGTATTTATCAGTACGATGTTAAATTGTCTGGCGACAGTCAGCGATCGCCATAGTTGTATTCCCCTATGGAAACCATCGTTTATTTCCGCTTTAGTCAATGAAGATCGTTGTCATCTCAATGGTTTAGCTTTGGTAGATGGGAAGGCGCGTTATGTCACCGCTTGTAGTCAATCAGATGTGGTGGATGGGTGGAGAGACAGAAGACAAACTGGCGGTTGTGTCATTGATATTCAGTCTAATGAAGTGATTGCTACTGGTTTATCTATGCCTCATTCTCCCCGATTTTATCAGGGTAAGTTATGGTTATTAAATGCGGGTACGGGTTACTTTGGTTATATTGATCAAGACAAAGGCATTTTTGAGCCTGTTACTTTTTGTCCTGGTTTTCTGCGCGGTTTAGCATTTGTCGGAAATTATGCCATTGTTGGATTATCTAAAAATCGTGGGGTAGATAAGACTTTTTCGGGGTTAATCTTAGATGATAATTTAATGGCTAAAGAAGCAGATCCTCGCTGTGGTCTGCTAATTATTGACTTGAAAACAGGTGAAGTTGTTCACTGGATACGCTTAGAAGGTGAAGTGACTGAACTTTATGATATACAAATCTTAGAAGGAGTTAAACGTCCCCAAGCTTTAGGATTCCAAAATGATGACATCAGTAAAATTATTACTCTTGATCCTATTTCTCCTTTAGTTGGAGGAAATATAGCAAATAATCAGCCTGATACTTCCCCAGCAGATACCCTTTATCAGCAAGCATACACCTTGCAAAAACAGGTTAAGCTTGAAGAAGCGATCGCTCTCTATCAACAATTAATTAATCAATCTCCCCAATATGCAGCTGCTTGGCATCAGTTGGGGGTGATCATGGATAGTTTAGGACAAATTGATCAAGCTATTTTGGCTTACAAGCAAGCTTTATTGATTAATCCTAATTATGCAGAAAGCCACAATAATTTAGGAATAATAGCAGTTAGCAAGGGAGATTTAGACGAGGCAATTATTTGCTTTAACCAAGCTATTCGTAGCAATCAAAACTATGCTTTTGCTGAGAATAATTTAGGTTTAGTCTTACAAATGCAGGATAAGTTAGGGGATGCTGTGGTCAATTTTCAAGAAGCAATCAGGAAAAACCCTAATTATCCAGAAGCACACTTTAATTTAGGCAATGTGTTACAACTACAGGGAAAAATTGAAGAAGCGATCGCTTATTTTCAAACAGCAATTAAGCTTAATCCTAAGTATATGAAAGCTTATAATAGTTTGGCTTTAGCTTTAGGAAGACAGGACAAAGTAGAAGCAGCTATGAGCGTATTTAAGCAAGCTTTAGCCATTCAACCTAATTCCCCAGAGGCTTTTGCTTGCTTATTTTCTATGAAGGAAATGACTTGTAATTGGGAGACAAGAGAAGCTGATTTAATCCAACTTTGGCAATTAACCGAAAACCAGTTACAAGAGGGAAAATCTACCGCAGTAACTCCCTTTGATACCTTATATAAACCTTGGTCTGCTAGTCAACAGTTAAAAGTAGCTTGTAACTATGCTCAAGAGGTTAAAAGACAATTAGCCTTAGGGACTAAACCCCTCAACTTTAACCATTCCCGCACCCGATCTGGACGATTAAAAATAGGTTATTTATGCCATGATTTTCGTAATCATCCCACCAGTCATTTGATGCAAAGTGTCTTTGGTTTACATGATCGCAATAACTTTGAAATAATTGCCTATTCCTATGGTCCTGATGATGGTAGTGAATATCGTCGTCGCATTGCTAATGATTGCGATCGCTTTTATGATATTGCTACTTTATCAATTACGGAATCTGCACAACGGATTTTTGATGATGGGGTGCATATTTTAGTTGATTTGATGGGATATATTGATAAGGCGCGGACACAAATATTGGCTTTAAAACCGGCACCGATTCAAGTTAATTATTTGGTTTATCCGGGGACAATGGGAGCAGATTTTATCGACTATATTATTGGTGATGCCATAGTTACACCACCAGAGTCTGCTGATAATTTTACTGAAAAATTGGTAATTTTACCGGATAGTTATCAGGCTAATGATTATCAACAAATTATATCATCTAAACCTGTTACTCGTTCCCAGTATGGTCTTCCTGAATCGGGTTTTGTCTTTTGTTGTTTCAACCATACCTATAAAATTGAGCCGCAAATATTCACTGTATGGATGCAAATTTTGGATAATGTTCCAGGTAGTGTGTTATGGTTATTTTCGAGAGTAGCTGAAGCTGAAGCAAATCTACGTCGGGAAGCACAAGCGCGAGGAATTGAAGGCGATCGCTTAATTTTTGCCCATCTCGAACCTAAGTCGGAACATTTGGCGCGACATCAACTAGCTGATTTATTTCTTGATACTTTATACTATAATGCTCATACTACTGGGAGTGATGCTTTATGGGCAGGTTTACCGATTATAACTTGTCAAGGTACAACTTTTCCTTCCCGTGTTGGTGCTAGTTTACTGACAGCTATTGGCCTACCTGAATTAATTACTAAGAATTTAGAGGAGTATAAAAATTTAGCGATTAATTTAGCAAAATCTCCTGATAAATTGCAGGAAATTAAACAGAAATTAGCACAAAATCGTCTGACTTATCCGTTATTTGATACCCTTCATTTTACCCGCAATTTAGAAAAAGCTTATCGGACAATGTGGGATATTTATGCTGCGGGAAAATCACCAGAGATGATCAGGATAGCCAATTGATCACTGGAATTATCAGGGTAAGCGCATCTTAACAATCCTTGACAAAATGAACTTTATCCCTCCCAGTTTTCACGGTACTTGGCCAGAAAAATTAGAAAAAGTATCGGTGTTTTTTTGAGGAATTAAAGCTTATTTTTATAGATTAAATTTCCTTGACAAAATGACTTATATGTGTTAACAAATTAAGTCCTAAAATTGAATTACCTTGCTCATTTAACATGGGACTATAACAAGCGATCGCTCCCTGTTCCGGTACAATTGATAATACAGCCCCACTGACTCCCGATTTAGTGGGAAAACCCACCTCAAGGGCGAATTGTTGGGAAGCTTCATAAAGACCGCAATTAGTCATAATTTCTAGAATAATTTCACCAAAAGGAGCAGCTAAAATCAAAAGTCTAAAACCAAAGGTTTTAGACTTTGGGAGATACCCCCTCTTTAAGAGATTCTCTTAAAGTGCATTGTGGTTCTTCGGTTTGTGTTATGCAATTTTTGCCAATTCTTTTCGAGCTAGAACGAGCTAATCAACTAAGTCTCTTGCCAGATAAGGATTTAGCCGATTTATGCCCCCTGAGCGAATCATACCAAGTAACGAAGAGCCTGCATTGTTAATGTGTGTTAACAAAAAGTATCGGATTAAATATCGCCCTTAGAATAATGGTAATCTTTGGGAGTCCATTGCCGTTCCTGAAATCCGGGTGCAGGCTGCCCATCTCGCCCAGGAGATGCTGCAATTCCTGTCGCTCGAGCTAATCAATAACCTTTAAATTGACTCAATCGGTGTCTTTCTCTTGGGAAACGGGAACATAATCACTAATATCTCCCATAACCACACCACCGCGTTGCCCGTCAAGACTAACCGGAACATCGCCCGAGATCGTGATCCGTTGCACCCGACGGGGGCGATCGCCATAGTCGGCAATCGCGTAATGCTGGGTGGAACGATTATCCCAAAAAGCGATATCCCCGACTTGCCAACGCCAACGTACCGTGTTTTCCGGACGGGTGACGTAGGATTGCAAAAGTTTGAGGGTATCGAAAGAATCCTCTGAAGAAAGTCCTTTAATCCGACGGGCGAAGGACCCTAACACCAGTGAGCGCTCACCGGATTCGGGATGAACCCGTACCGCCGGATGGATAGCCTCATAAATTGTCGATTGAAAAACCTTGGCGTAATCCCGTTTAGCTTGGGAAATCTCAACCGTAGAAGCGGCATAATCCGAATAATTGGTATGAACAACCCACAGGTGATCGGCTAAGGCTTGCAAATGGGGTGGCAAATCTTCATAGGCTGTCACCGTATTAGCCCAAATCGTATCCCCTCCATAGGGCGGAATAATAACCGCACGTAAAATCGAGCCTAGGGGCGGTCGTTCGACAAAAGTAACGTCCGTATGCCAAAGATCCGTATAGGCATGGTGTCGCCGATAATCTAAATCGAAAATTTCAGGATAATCCGTTAAGTAACCAGGTACAGTGGGGTGAGCTTTCGTCAACTCGCCGAAACGACGGGCGAAAGCGATGTGACCCTTTTCGTCTAAGGTTTGTTGTCGAAAAAAAATAACTTTGTATTGAATCAACGCTTTACGGATCTCGGCGATTAGATCATCGCTCAGATTTTGACTCAGATCGATGCCAACGATCTCGGCTCCAATTCGCCCGGCGATCGGCTGAATATTGAAGTAGTTGAAACCCATAGATTTATCCTCCAGTTCCTAGTTCTCACCGATCTGATCAGTGAATTAAATACGATAAAATGCAAGAGCAAATGTGGCGATAACGGGATGTCTTTTAGAAAGTAAACGTGGTTCTGACTGTCCCGATGATCCCGTCGGGATTTCCCGCATCCTGGTTAGGCGCGGTGATCCAGATCACCCCAGGCGTGATCGAGATATTCTTCGTCAATTGGTACTTATAAAACGCCTCCAGATGGAGCGAGAGATCGTTCGGGCTAGTATCTCCCCGATACGGCTCTGCGCCCACCACGAGACCGCCTAAATTCCCCTCTTTGCCCAGATCGGGAAAGCCGAGTCCTAGGGCATAGTACCAGATATCGGCACTACCGGAACCGCTAGTGGTTCGGGCGTTGGTGTAACCGAAGAAACCGTTAAGAATGACGTAGGGGTTAAACTGGAAGAAACCCGAAACCCCGTAGGAGTTCGAGGAAACCGGCCCGCTAAAGGGCGCGTTCGCGGGAGCCGTACCGATTTTCGCCCCTCCCGTGCCGAAGTCGAAGAGAGGTCCGTCCGGTTGATAAGCGTGGACGTAGGTGAGCGCGATACCCGCGTTCGTGCCGGGCAACCAAGCTAGTTGGAACAGGGTGTTATATTCCCCGTTAAATAAACCGTTTCCCGGATTGGGATTTCCCGATGTATCGTCTCCCGCCAGATAGCCGGCACTGATGGTAAACTGTTTGCCGATGTTGTAATTTAGACCGACTCCCGAACCCCCGCCGAGGGTATAGACGGGATTGAATTGGGCGAAGATACTGAGGGCTTTCCGGCCGTTCGTCCCTCCCCCGATCACGGGGTTGAGGGTCGGGGCGAAATCCCACCAGCGACCGCTATAGGCCGGGAGATAGACGTACAGATCGCCCACGGGAAACTCGTAGGCGAGCCAGTCGAGGACGATATCGTTCCCGTTCCCCGGCGGCAGGTTAAAGGTTTGGTTGCCCTGGGCGTTATTGGGGAATCCGGGGAGTCGCAATCGGGCCGTACTACTGGCCGCCAATCGGACGGTTAAGAGGTCTTTTCCAGTAAAGCTAGACTCCAAGGATAGACGAACCCGATCTTGAAACACAAGGTTACTTCCCTGTATCGAACCTTGGAACGCGTCGGTCAGGGCAAAGATTACTTCTCCCTTCAGTTTTGTCGTCGTCGAGAATTGATGATTTTCTAGAAAAGCGGTGCGCTGTTCGAGATTGTCGAGCCTGACACCCAAGGCCGCCAACTCGGCGGCGAATTCCTCCGCCAATCGGTTAAGCCGAACCATATCCTCGCCGGCGATCGCTACATTTTCCTGAAGTAACCGCTCGATCGTGTTCAGACAGGCGTTTAAGCCCGCAGCGAACTCCCATCGCGTTAAGGCTCGATCACCCCGAAATGTTCTGTCGGGATAGCCGACGATACAGCCGTACCGTTCCACTAATTGTTGCAGTGCTTGATAGGCCCACGCGCTCGGCGATATGTCCCGCAATTGGGAAACTGAAGTGATCTGGGCCATCGGCGGCTGGTTTTCTAAAAATTTTTCCTCGGGCCGGGACGGATTCGCGCTCGCCAGGGCCATCCCGACCAAAACCGAACCCGAAAATAATCGAACTAGAAATCCCTCGAACATACTTATAGACTCCTTCACCGCGAATTAAATACAGTAAGTTGATAGGCATACTGTATTTATTGATTAATCGAGGAGTATGACACAAATTTCCGAGCGGTGCAAGTTTTGTCAGGATATCCAGACTCTTCGCTAGGTCGTTCCATTAGTTATTATATATGGCCGCCTGGTTACTTTTTTTGGCTTGGCTGAATCAAGGTATAAATAGCCACCTTGTACCCAGGCAAAAATCGCTTTGGGTCTAGGTTTTAAAATTCCACGAAAGAAGATTTGTATCTCAAATCAGCAACACCAGAAATCTTTGTCAAGTACAATTTATACCAAATCAGATGAGTTTATTTTGATCAATAAACTTGACTTTTTCGGTCGGCTTGCCGTAGCATAATGAAATCTCGATGGACTAGCTAACTTTACGAATTCGTGATTAGGCGATACGAGAAAAATTAGCCGTAGTTCGCTCATTTCTTCCCCAGAAACGATCACTCTTTTCCTATTAGCCGCGAGGGAGTTGTATGGTTTTGAAACCGGAAAGGACACCGACCCGAAATCCTTCTCGAAAATCGCCGATCTATCGTTTTGTGACCTCGGAGCGAGCGATCTCTCTGGGAGCGGTGCTGCTGATCTTCGCCCTCTGGTCTCTCAGTACGTCTTTAGGCTGGGTCAATCCTCTGTTTCTCCCCTCGCCAGCGGCGGTTTGGTCGGCATTTGTCGATATTCTGCAAAGTGGCTACAAGGGCCACTCGCTTCTCTATCACATTTTTCAGAGTATGTACCGACTGATCGCGGCTCTAGTGCTGGCGACTGTTACCGCCATCCCCTTGGGTATGTTATGCGGTTTCTCCAAACCGATCCGAGCCGCCTTCGACCCAATTATCGAGTTCTACCGACCGCTACCCCCCCTCGCTTACTACACCCTGTTAGTCATCTGGTTAGGCATCGAGAATCCGTCGAAAGTCGCCCTTTTATTCCTGGCCGCCTTCGCCCCACTTTTTCTAGCGGTGGTTTCCGGGGTGGAACGGATTTCGATCGACCGGATCAACGGCGCACGATCCCTCGGTGCTTCCGGCTGGCAGTTATTTGTCTATGTCATATTCCCCTCCTGCCTGCCAGAAATTTTCACCGGATTGCGAACGGCGATCGGGGTTTCCTATTCCACCCTAGTGGCGGCCGAAATGGTCGCCGCTACTTCGGGTATCGGTTGGATGGTACTTGATGCCAGTAAATTTCTCCGCAGCGATGTCATTTTCGTGGGCATTACCATCATGGGGTTGGTCGCCATAGCGATCGACGCAGTGATCCGTTGGATAGAGAAAACCCAATTGCCCTGGATCGGTCGCGACGCCTGAGTTTTTTTTTAGTGATTGTAACGAGATATCTTATGCCTTTGAAACGTCGAGAAATATTGTTAGGTTTATTGGGCGCGAGTGTACCCGTGATCCTGTCAAGCTGTGTCAGCGAGAAGACCGGGAGTTCTTCTAACCCGTCGTCCACCACCGCAACCGGAACACTTCCGGCAAGAATCCGCATCGGCTATCAGGTGATCCCCAATCCCGAACTACTCGCGAAAGCCTTGGGACTGGCGGACAAAGCCTTTCCTGATGCCAAGGTAGAATACATCAGCTTCGATTCGGGACGGGACGTGAACACGGCGATCGCCGCCAAAGGGATCGATTTCGGGGCGTTGGGTACGGTTCCCGCCAGCGTGGGTATCGCCAGTGGATTACCCTATCAGGTGTATTTTATCCTCGACGTGATCGGCGCGGCGGAGGCGTTGATCGCTAAGAAAGGCATCAAGTCGATCGCCGATCTCAAGGGCAAAAAAGTGGCCACTCCCTTCGGTTCCACCGCTCACTTCTCCTTGGAATCCCTACTGGCCCTGGAAAATATCCCGGAGAAGGACGTGAAGATATTGGATCTACAACCCCCGGATATCGTCGCCGCTTGGCAGCGGGGGGATATCGACGCGAGTTACGTCTGGCAACCGAATCTCGGTAAACTCCAGAAAGACGGGGGAACGGTGCTGATCTCCTCGGCCGATCTCGCTAAAAAAGGCATTATCACGGCGGATCTGGGGGTGGTGCGAACAGAATTCGCCGGACAGTACCCCGAGGTGGTGAAGCGATATATCGCCGTGTTGGATGAGGCGGTTAAGACATACCGAAGCGAGCCGCAGAGCGCGATCAAAGCTTTAGCCAAGGAACTGAATATCACGCCGGAGGAAACGGCCGCTGCGGTCAAAGAGTTGATCTGGTTGGATTCGAGCGAACAGCAATCGCCGAAATATCTGGGGACGACCGACAATCCAGGTGACTTCGCCAGAATCCTTAAGGAATCGGCAGATTTCGCGGTCAATCAGAAAAAAATCACCAGCGCGCCCGATCTGGCCACCTTTCAAAAAAGCCTCCTTACCAAAGCCCTCTAGTTTCTGAAAGTCCATGAGTTACTCTTTTGATCCGAAAACTATCTCCGATACCCTGACGCGAGAAGTGAGCGTTTGCGAACTAGCCAATGTCGGTGTTACCTTCGGCTCAGGTAGCGAGGGAAATGAAGTCTTGCGGGACATTAATCTAAGCTTGTTCGCAGGAGATTTCGTCTGCGTGTTAGGCTCTTCTGGGTGCGGTAAGACGACGTTATTACGGGTCTTGGCTGGCTACCAACGGCCGACGACGGGAATAGTCACCGTCGCGGGGAAACGACATACCGAACCTGATCCCGATGTGGGGGTCGTGTTTCAACGTCCTAACCTGTTCCCTTGGTTAACGATCGCCAAAAATGTCGAATTTGGCCCAAAAATGAAAGGAGTGAGCGATCGGGAACGAAAACAAAGGGTAGCCGCCACTTTGGAGATGGTGGGACTCTCGGAAGCGGCGAATTTCTTCCCCTATCAGCTTTCCGGAGGGATGCAACAACGATCAGCGATCGCCCGTACCCTAGCCGCCGAACCAGCGATTATTCTCATGGACGAACCTTTTGGCGCCCTCGACGCGCTCACCCGCGAATCGATCCAAACCCATCTCAGAGGCATTTGGCAGAGAACGGGGAAAACGATCTTTTTCATCACCCATGACGTGGAAGAGACTTTATTGCTTGCCACCCGCATCGTTATCCTGCACGCTCGTCCCGGTCGCGTGGTCAAGGATATCGTCAATCCTTTCGCCTACCGTGACCACGAGGTAACCCCGGCTTCTTTGCGGCTATCTCGGGAATTCCTGGAGATGCGGCAGAATTTGGTCGATAGTATTCGGACTGACGATATCTAGTCACTTGATCGGGTTTGGGGATTTCAATAAAATTGTCGCTGTCAAGTACATTTGCTACATTTTAAAACTTTCTTAACCTCAACCTTACTTTCACATAACTTTCACTGTTCTAAGTTAGGGTGACAGAGAATAAACCTCAGGACGGGGCAGATTGCTTCGGGGGGCGAATTGCCTGAAAGATCAAGGCGGTCGCCGGTGTCCTCCCCTCGCCATGACATCATTGATTTTTGTCGATGTATTGATAAAAAAAATTTATTATTTCTGATTTCCCTTTTATCCTCGTTGACCCTTGGCCAACAAAACACTAAGCTGTTCGTAATTTAAATTGTTTGTTGGGATCAGGCGGTCGGCAGACTTCGGACGTTCAGCGAGCTCAGTCGAGCCGTTGCTTTTTTATTTTTCGATTCGACTGGTCAAACTATACCGATATTTTCTAGGTGTCGATAGCCTTGAATAGAGGTTCCTTTTAGGTTCAAAAATTTGTGGCTCTTCCGAACTTGTCGTGTAAAATCAAAGAAAAAACAGACAACTATAGCTGACCAATAAAAACAATAATTTATCTTTAAAAGCTCACTATGCTTGCAATACAGCAATTTATTGGTTAAAATATAGACAGCCAAGATCAGCAATTTTAGACACAAGCTATACTTATGCCATCAAATCCACAATTAAAGTTAATGACCGAGCTACTTCACCTAGAAGGAGTTGTCGTTACCAATTATCAAATTATTACCGA
>NZ_JACJSW010000011.1:0-6615 GCF_014698375.1 Microcystis flos-aquae FACHB-1344
GCGTAAGGACTTCCGGAGTTTGTGTCCAGTAGTCCATTAGTATTATATTGCTTTAACTCAGGCTGTGTAAGACTTTTAGCCATAGCTAGTATATTTATACGGGGGAAGTCCAGTAATTAAACTTGCTAAGAAGTTAAAAGTCTGGAGGGTTCCTAAAGCTAACAATTGGTTAGCAAAAACGTTTCCATTAATTAGGGCTGGCTGAATAAATGTGAAATGTAGGCATGGTAAGGGTTTTGTGGCTTTTCTTGCTCCCACAGGTGCAAGATTTTGAGAGAATCGTGCTTCAAAACCTAGCGTCTTCATCGGCCCGCGTCCTGTAGGGGCGAAGCATTCGGATAAAAAATCTACGGTTTCACCGATAGGTTATTGCCCGAATGCTTCGCCCGTACTTTTTGCCGCAAACCCTAATTAAACTTGCTAAGAAGTTAAAAGCAGTAGGGGCAATTCATGAATTGCCCCTACTCCGTTGGATGGTTTCCATTAATTAAACTTGCTAAGAAGTTAAAAGTCAGTCAAAAAGGAGACTAAAAAAATGGCTCAATTTGTTGTTTCCATTAATTAAACTTGCTAAGAAGTTAAAAGGAGTTTCTGACCAAGCGGCAACGCTTGTTTTTTGCCACTTTGACGTTTCCATTAATTAAACTTGCTAAGAAGTTAAAAGAAAAAGAAATTGCGCGTCGGGAAACCGCCATCGATGTTTCCATTAATTAAACTTGCTAAGAAGTTAAAAGAATCACCGCGACAAGCTTTGTCGGAGAGTCAATCCAAACGTTTCCATTAATTAAACTTGCTAAGAAGTTAAAAGTCTCGCCGGAGCAGCCCATGTTTCGCACGGAGTGCATTCTGTTTCCATTAATTAAACTTGCTAAGAAGTTAAAAGGAGAATTTGGAGACGGAGCGCAGGGAATTACAGTTGTTTCCATTAATTAAACTTGCTAAGAAGTTAAAAGGAGTGGGAGGACCTAGGGCTTAATATGTTCTCGTTTCCATTAATTAAACTTGCTAAGAAGTTAAAAGAAAAGCGTTAGAGGAAGCGTTAGAGGAGTTGTTGGAAGAAAAGTTTCCATTAATTAAACTTGCTAAGAAGTTAAAAGACTTCAACGCATCATCCAGCTGCAGCAGGAGGTGTTTCCATTAATTAAACTTGCTAAGAAGTTAAAAGAAATCATCCTGATCGAATATTACCCAAGAAATCACCATGTTTCCATTAATTAAACTTGCTAAGAAGTTAAAAGCCTTCAAGGACTGATTGCCGTGCAAAATGCACGGTTAATTGTTTCCATTAATTAAACTTGCTAAGAAGTTAAAAGGAAATTTGGACGTTCTCTTGACTGTGCCCGATTGATTTTAGTTTCCATTAATTAAACTTGCTAAGAAGTTAAAAGACTAGCTTGGCAAAACTAGGCTGTATAAGGATTGTACAGCAATTTTTCGTGGGATATTGAAAAGCATAGACATTATTAATAATAATTCTCAATAGTTACCTCAGTCATAAGGCTCAAAGTCTTGCTGGCCAAGGCATCGACGCACCTCAACGAAAACTCTAGATTTTCAGGCATTGTGTCTAACCCACGAAAAATGTTGAGAAACCCCCCATTCCATCGGCATGAAACAATAGAATTTGTTCCACGCTAATGCCTATGCGATCGGGAGCATCTCACCTTTATAACCCCTAAATCTTTATGTCAAGCTATTTTGAAAGCCTTACTAGAAAACAGTTTTAGGACAAGTATAATTACTCACTTGCATAAATGAGATGCTCCCTATGCGATTCCAGCTTTAGCTTATCTAGTGTGCAAAGCTAGTTTTTGAATATCTTTTTGTCAACTTCAACCCTTAAAGTATATCTTATATTAATTTATGTCCACTTTATATATAGTAGAACAAGGTTCTTCTCTTAAAGTTCAGCACCAACAGTTTCAAATTTTTCAGCAGCAACAACAACTTTTTAAAGTTCCAGTGAACCAAGTTAAAAATATTATTCTTTTTGGTTACTGTCATTTATCCCATGGTGCGGTACAAGCAGCGCTATTCCATAATATTCCTATCACTTATTATTCACCTCAAGGATATTATTTGGGACATTTACAGTCGGAAATACAAGCCAAAATTACTTATTTAACGCAACAAGTTAAACAAGCAGAAAATAGTGATTTTGTTAACACACAAGCTAATGCCATTGTTCGTGCTAAAGTGCATAATTCGAGAATTTTATTGATGCGTCTTCAGCGTCGTCATCCTAATGAGATAGTGAAAACAGCCGTTATCAATCTCAAAAAAATTATCAATAGTTTAAATAGCGCTGAATCTTTAGAATCATTAAGGGGATATGAGGGAAAAGCTGCTAATATTTATTTTCAAGGTTTAAGTTCTTTATTTCAAGGAAATTTTTCCTTTACCAAAAGAACGATGCGTCCTCCAACAGATCCCATCAATAGTTTACTAAGTTTTGGCTACACTCTTTTATTTCAGCATCTTTTTTCGCTTGTACAACTAACTGGATTACATACTCATTTTGGGAATTTGCATACCTGTCGAGAAAATCATCCTGCTTTAGTTTTAGATTTAATGGAAGAATTTCGCGCTCAAATTGTTGATTCTTTAGTCGTTTACTTAGTTAACAAAAATATTTTTTCTCCAGACAACTTTACTAACCCAGATGAACAAGGTGCCGTCTATTTACAGCAAGATTCTCTGAAGAAGTTCCTTAAATATTGGGAAGAAAAACTATCTTTAGAACTTACCCATCCTCAAACTCAACGCCAAGTCAGTTTGCGTAGTTGTTTAGAACTTCAAGTCCAAGAATACATTTCTTGTTTGATGAAAAAGACAGAAAGATATCAACCCATGATTTGGCAAAAATGAAATCGGAAACCCCCTCTTCTTAGAGGGTAGTTTAATGAAATTGGAGTTGAGAGGTTAGCTTTATGACATTTATGCGTCGAGTATTAGTCTTTGCCGATGCCGATAATACCCATATATCTGCTCAAAGTTTTAATCGTAAGATTAATTGGCAAAAAATCCGTGATTATTTAGCCGATCCTCAGGAAGGAAGAGAACTAATTGAAATGGTAATTTATCTGGGTTTACCTCCAGATAAAGAAAGATTTGCTGAACAAAGAAAAACCAAAGAAAAATTTATCTACTGGGCAAAAAGTAACGGGTTTTTAGTTGTTACAAAAGAAGGCAAATCTAAAGGTAATGACTACGAAACCAATGTTGATGTAGTAATGGCGATGGATGCTATTGAATTAGCTTTAGAAATGAAGCCAGATATTGTCGTTTTAGTCACTGGCGATTCTGATTTTGCTTATTTAGCACAAAAACTTAGAAGACGAGGAATGCGAGTTGAAGTCGCTTCTGTCGAACAATCTCTCGGTAACGATTTGAAAAATTCTGCTAATAGTGTTATCGATTTGATAGAGTTATTTGATGATTTTGAAGCCCAAAATGGGACGCAAGATTATCATCGTATTGGCAATAACAATGTGTTTGATTAGTTACTTTCATGATGACACACTTTAAACAAACGAATGGAGTAACCGTGAAAATAATTAATGGCAAATTATTTGGTCAACCAAAAGGGGATTTTGATCCCTTCAAGCAACAACTCGAAAAACTTAATCAAGAAGTTGAGAAAGTGCAAAGTTCCTTTGAACAATTAGAACAAACAATAGAACAAACAGAAAACGTAAAGCGAGAAGCATTAATCCGTCAAGTTGAACTTTACGTTCAATACCTGAAAGAAAATTGTGAAAACTTAGAAAATCTCTGGACACAAAGACAAGAAAATCATGCTAAAACTTATCAAAGAGAATTAAAAAGAATGGAACTATTCCTGAAAGAACAAAAGCAACAATTAGACTTTTTAGAAAATAGGAAATTGTCTCAAATTGAAAATAAGTTAACTGCTCTCAAGAAACAAATACCGACAAAATTATTGTGGCTGACTTTTGGTAGTTCACTGATGATTGTAATTATTTATTTTTGCGATTGGTTCGATATTTATCCTTTCAATAAGCACCCACAAAAAACAAAGTCTTCTCTTGTTCATCATGAATTAGTTGAAGAAAACAATCAACTGAAATGTCAAGAAAATTGCTTTGAGTCAAAGACCCAAATAGATTTTTAATCAAGAGCGCACACCAAACATTTCTTGAGGGATTCATTTATTAACAAATCAGGAGTTTTTATGCGAGCAATAGTTAATGGCAAGCTAATTGATTTACCAGAAGGAACAACAGTTGAAGATTTACGTTCTCGACTTCCAGAAATTGGCAATGATGACGTAATGGAAGAAGGCTTTGGTGGCACTAAACCCTTGAAAGATACAGAAGCTCTCAAAGAAGGTTCAAAAGTTTGGACAGTTCCTAAAATTGTAAAAGGATAAAGAAAAAAATGACAATAACTATTAGTAGTAATGCAACTAAATTTACTCTCAATACACGCCTAAGTGCCGAACTAAAATTACTAGACAAAGTAGCCAAAACCATTGTGGTTGGGAGTAAAACAATTGGTGACGTGCAATACACAGCAATTTTAATTAAGAGAATGCCTTTGTCTTCGAGTAAATTCAAAGTTTCTAACTCTGATGTTTTGTTTTTATTACCACCAGATTATCCACGGCTTCCTCCTATTGGCTGCTACCTTAATTATCCTTGGGATACGGTCGGAGAAGGGGATCATCACTTTACTAGACAAAGTTACTACGGCGCACCATTCTTAAGTGAAGAAGGCTGGTATTGGTATTGTGTAGGACTCGGAGGCGGGTTTAACCGAGATAAATGGCTCAATTCTTGGCGACCTAGTAATAATCCCGAAAGAGGACACAATCTCGTTACCCTATTTATCACCGCACGCCACGCAATTAATAACGTCTGACGACAGAAGAAATTCTGATAAAACCCTAGCCTTAAAAGTGTGGGAAAAGGGTAGAAGATTGATTCAAGCAATCTTTCCATCTTCTCTATTAGCTTCATTCATCCCAATAATCAATCAAGCATGAATACTCAACCAAAACCCCAAGATATATTACTACACATCCCTCCCTTAATGTGGAAACAGTTTCGTCAAGCAATGCTGGATGCTCGTCAACACAGAGAAGAAGTAATTGGCTTCTTTTTCTGTCAACGCCATCAGCTATCTAAGAAAAAAGTCAGATATATTCCTCAAGCTTGGGTTGTACCTACTGCTGATTGTTACGAACATCAATCGGCTAGTGGATTGGTACTCAAACAGCAATTTCATCAGTATTTACTAGATACTTATCTGTGCGCTCTCTCGAAGTCCTCCTCTTCAAGTAAAACTCGGAAATTAGATGTAGTTCACATTCATACCCATTTTGGCGATGCTACTCCTTCCTTTTCTTGTGTCGATGATCGCTATGAAGCAGAATACGCTAAGTTTCTCGCTTCTTGTTACCAAGAAAAGCCTCGCTTGATTTCTGGAGTCTTCAATGAGTCCCTAGAAAAATCAAAATTTCGGATTTGGAATCGTCAAGGAACTAATCATACTTCAATTGAATTCTGTCGTTCTTGGTTAACACCAATCAATAGTAACTTTTCTGGCGAAGATACAGAATTAATCTTTGCTCGACAAAAAGTTTTTGGAGAAACTGTACAAAAACACCTGAATCAATTAAAAGTCGCTCTTATTGGTTGTGGCGGTATTGGAGCCGTGTTTGCTGAACAACTGGCCAGATTGGGGGTCAAAAATTGGGTATTTATTGATCATGACCGTTTAGAAACAGTAAATCTCAATCGAATGCCAGCTGCTACTCAAGAAATGGTAGACCAAGGATGGTACAAAGTTCACTATCTTAAATGGTTGATTAAAAGAACTTATGCTATTGGTTCTCATGTTAAAGCCTTATCTCTTTCCGTAGAAGATGAGAAAGCCAAAGCAGAAATAGCGACAGCGGATTTAATCGTCGTCGCTACAGATAATCATCGCTCGCGACAAGTAGCTCAAGAATTAGCTTTAGAGTATGCTCGTCCCTTGGTTTGTTTAGGGACTCATATTGAAGTCAAACCCCATCATCAACCTCGTCTGTATTGTCGTGTAACCGTTCCTCCGCTCGGGGGGGGCTGGTGTTTGATGTGTGGCAATATTATTAATCTACAACAAGCGGCATTAGAGTCTGCACCGACTGAGATCGCCGCCATTGCCTCTGAAGCTGGTTATTTACAAGGAATTGACGCGCCAGCAGTCTATTGGTTAAATAATATTTGTGCCAGCACAGGAGTAGGGGTGATTCACGGAATTATCAGTGGCTTTCTCCCTATCGATTCTGGTTTAGATTGGATTTATGATTTTCCCAATTCTAATTGGCTAAAAGCCAATATAGACCATCTGCAAAGTTCTGACTGTTATTTCTGTTCTTCCTTATGCACCCTTTAAGGAAGGAAAGGGGGGTTTCCCTACTTTTTTTATAATTGGAGTGAAATCCCTCTATTTTTCCCTTTCTCTAACTTGGCTATGTCCTTACCTACTATCACAACTCTAGAAGAACTTGTCCCGGAATTAGCTCGATTAGCGAATTATCCTAAGTCTGATCAGAAACAGATTGATAATTTCTTAAATTTAATACAAAATGCTGTACGATTATGGATA
>NZ_JACJSW010000110.1:0-2483 GCF_014698375.1 Microcystis flos-aquae FACHB-1344
CGACAAGAGAAAGAATGAATCACTGCCATTAAATCTTCAATGAGTTCTTGTGGAGGTGATCAAGTTTGAGCATTAGCTACTATTAGCTTACCTTCATGGCTTTTTAAAAAGTGTTCAAAATATTCAAACCCGAATCGGCATAATCTATCTTTAAAGGCAATCACTAAAATCCCAATTTGTTGATTTTCAATCATTGTCATTAGTCGTCAGAATTGAGGACGAGTATAATTTAATCCTCCTCCAATTTCTTCGATGACTTCATCAATAATATAACCTCTGGCTAAACAAAACCGTTCTAAAGCTTCTATTTGTCGAATCAGGTCTTGTTTTTGTTTGGCCGAGGAAACTCTGGCATAGATAACCGTTTTTTTCTGAATTTGTGGTTGTTCTAGACTTAACGCTTTGTAGTAATCTTCTTCGGTATAATAGCGGTGTCCCGATGGGAGTCTATGGGCAGGTAATTTTCCGTTTTTATCCCAAATTCTTAAGGTTCCTATGCTCCGGTTAATCTTTTTGGCAAATTCACCTGGTTTGTATCTAGCATTCAATCACTGACTCCTAATATCTGCTATACTTTAAGTAACTAGACACAATTAATTGCACATATCTAACCACCTCTTGCCTTTTGCCTCTTGCCTATTGCCCATCCTAACCAAGAAGTTAATTTTGTCCCATTACTTATAATATCTTAGCAGATATAGTTAGCTTTTTGCTACCTAAACGAAGCAGGTAAACGGACAGAAAAGCTACTACCCCGTTCTAATTCTGAGGTGACGCTAATAGTTCCCCCATGAGCATCGATAATGCGACGGGAGAGATAAAGTCCTAACCCATTGTTGGAACTGTCTGGGGAACCGGAGTACAGGCGCTCGAAAATCCGGGGTAGTTCTTCTGCTGAAATTCCTATACCAGTATCCTCGACGACAATGGTGACAAAAGTATCTTCCTCTGTAGCGGGGATGAGATGAATTTTCACATCACCCTTTTGGGTAAATTTAATCGCATTGCCGATGAGATTGGTAAAAACGCGCCGCAGTTCCAAGCGATCGCCAGTTAGGAAAATTTCCCCGGCATTTTCGGCATTTAAGCTTAATTCTAGTCCTTTTTCTCGGGCAAGGGGAGTTAACTGCTGACAGACTTCTTCGAGAATATCGATAATCTTTAATTTAGTAAAATTAAGTATCTTTTCGCCGTTTTCATAACAATAAACTTCCAAAAGATTATTAACCATTTCCAAGAGATTTTGATTACTGCGAATAATCACATGAATGACTCGACTCATTTCGGGAGTAATCTCACCGTATAAACCTTCTTGAAATAGTTCTAATATATGATTGACAGACACTAAAGGAGTTCGCAAATCGTGGGTCATCCTCGAAACAAAATCTTCTTTTTGTCTAGCCAATTGCTCTTTTTCTTGTTTGGCAATCGTCACTTCTTGTTCCGCTTCATAGATGCGTAGGGCGTTTCGCATCGCTTGATTTAAGCGCAAGGCAGAAAGACGAAATTTACTCAGATAATCGGAAGCACCGGCTTTCATCATATCTACGGCAATTCCTTCGTCTCCGTGACCGGTTAAAACAATTAGGGGTATTTTAAGTCCCTGTTGCCGAATTTCCCGCACCAAAGTCAAACCATCTCCATCGGGTAGAAGATAATCGATAAACATACAGTCGAAAAGATTATTGGACATCTTTTCTTTAGCCTCTTGATAGTCAGCGGCTTCTGTTATTTCTATCGCCATCTCCGATGTTCTTAAGAATCGGCGCACGGCGATCCGATCTACTTCATTATCATCAACAATTAGAATTCTTAACTGGTTTAACATTGCCAATTTAAATCTGAATTTCATTACTGTCTGATCTACCCTGATATAATACCTCGAATCGGGTTCGATGGTCAAGACATTTTCGAGGTCGATTCTTACAGCTTTTTTCTTAAAGATGAAGTATAACCTAATTTGCTATCTCAAGGTCGCGAGAGGACTCCCGTTAAACCGCTACGCAGTTAACGGGAGATGAATCGCCACCGGAATGAAACTAACGCGGTAGGGTTTCCACTTTTGGGGAGTTTTGGTTCTCGACGTATTTTTTTAGTTGTTCGACAGTAACGCCGCCACAACTAGCCACGAAATAACCTCCCGTCCAAAAATAAGGTTTATTGTCGAAATACTTGGCCGCCAAATCCGGAAATTCCTTTCTAATTAAGCGACTACTAACTGTTTTAAGGCAGAAGTGTTGAACGGGGAAAAAAGTCGTACAAAATTTGATATTATAGATAAGAAAACAAAGTAAATATACACCAATAAATGTGAATAAGCCATGCTAACAATTTTCCCAAAACTAATGAAAGAGCTTCTCAAGCCACTCCCCAAAAATGACTATCCCGCATTAAGTACATTTACTTTTGTGTCCTGTTGGATAGGTTTTGCACTGGATAAAAGTATCGTCAGCATGAGAGACTTAAGCGCACGCCTGAAAATG
>NZ_JACJSW010000111.1:0-31670 GCF_014698375.1 Microcystis flos-aquae FACHB-1344
ACAGCCATCAAATTATCTATGCCTAAATCTATCGCAGCTATCTTTTCATTAGGAGCTAAGAACTGTTCGGTTTTCTCATAAATTACCTCGATTACATAACAATCACATTTAGGAACTATTCTGACTTCTGCTATGCGCTCCTCTACTCTCGTCGGCAAGGCATTGAAGTACCTGATAGTTTGACTAACCCTTGCCTAAGACCTACTTTGCTTAGGGATTGAATCGTGTAAACTAAGATATTTCTTCCTTTTTTTGGCTCCTTATAGCCAGGAATTTTGGGTTTTCCTAGAAATTTATCGGGGTGACTTTTAAACTCCGATGAAGCGGCAAAAAATGATTTCCAGTTCCGGTCTAATCCTCTTAAAACTTGTTGGGAAACTTTAGCGGGTAAAGCTTGATACTGTTCTGTCTCTTTCATGAGAGAGGCCATCTGATTATAGGTCAAATAGCCATGACCATACATGAAGTTTTGTCGGATTAAATAATTGGCTGAGTTGTAGAGATTTTTAGACTGCCAAGATAAATTATCTATCTCAGCCCAAAATCGATGTCCTTTCTTGATAATGTGTCTTTCGGCTACTAACATTATTATTCGTTGTCTTTTAACTCAGCGTCGGGTTTTGAAGGGTTGTCATCCGTTGTGATAATTGTACCAGAAGGCAATTGATAGCCTGTTAAATTCCCTTGTTTCCACCACCTCCAAGCCGTTCGATAACTTATTCCTGTTTTTTTGCCTAGTCCGATAGTTTTGTCTGTACATATTACCATGAATGACTATATATGACCATATTTGTATTTAAACTTTACAATACCCCAGTTTCCGCTGCCGCTAATTTTACCGGCGGCTTTTAACCGATATTTTAGTTAAGTTTTGAGTTATTATTGAGCATTGGTTAGGGATTGACAACATTTCCCCTCGGGCTGCCGATTCTCCGACTCCCCCACTTAATTTTTACTTTTTACTGACTCGTACCATGTTAGACCTAAAGCAAATTAGAGAAAATCCAGAGGAAGTACAGAAACGCTTAGATAGTCGGGGAGGTAGTTATGATATTGCCCCTATTCTCCAGTTAAATCAACAACAGAAGGCTTTAGAGTTAGAACGCAGCAGTTTACAGGCCCGGGGTAACGAAATCGGTAAACTGGTAGGACAAAAAGTGAAAAGTGGCAGCGATGTCAACAGTCCCGAAATCTTGGCAATGAAAACAGAAGGAAACGAGATTAAAAGTAAACTAGCTCAATTAGAACCGCAGGAAAAAGAGATTAAAGCGGCCATTGACCAAAAAATCTTAGATTTACCCAATTTACCCAGTGAAACCACTCCCATCGGTAAGGATGAACGGGAAAATGTCGAAGTCAGACGCTGGGGAGAAGAATATAAACCCACCAACCCGAATATTTTGCCTCACTGGGAAATTGGGGAAAAATTGGGCATTTTAGACTTTGAACGGGCAGTAAAAATCGCCCAGAGTCGTTTTGTCAATCTTATCGCCCTCGGGGCAGCCCTAGAAAGAGCTTTAATTAATTTTATGCTCGATCGCCATATTGTCGCCGGTTATACAGAAGTTTTACCGCCAATTCTGATTAATAGTGACTCCCTGCGCGGGACGGGACAACTGCCGAAATTTGCGGAAGAAAGCTTTAAATGTCGAGATGATGAGCTTTGGTTAGCACCAACGGCAGAAGTACCCGTAACTAACCTCTATCGCGATGAAATCCTCTCATCGGAGCAATTACCGATCAAACACTGTGCCTATACCCCTTGTTTTCGTCGAGAAGCGGGCAGCTATGGCAAAGATACTAGGGGCTTGATCCGTTTGCATCAATTTAATAAGGTGGAAATGGTCAAAATCGTCCATCCTGACGCTTCTGCTCAGGAACACGAAAGTTTAGTCGCTAATGCGGAGGCAATCCTGCAAGCTTTACAGTTGCCCTATCGAGTGATTGAATTGTGTAGCGGTGACTTGGGTTTTGCGGCTGCTAAATGTTATGACTTAGAAGTGTGGCTGCCTTCGGCTAATACCTATCGGGAAATTTCCAGTTGTTCTAATTTTAGAGACTTTCAGGCACGACGGGCCAATATTCGCTTTAAAGAAAAAGGGCAAAAAGGCACTAATTTTGTCCACACCCTCAACGGTTCGGGATTAGCGATCGGTCGTACTATGGCTGCTGTCCTAGAAAATTATCAACAGGCAGACGGGACGGTAAAAGTGCCAGAAGTGCTGCAACCCTATCTAAAACGGGAAGTTATTTGTTAATTTTTCTAAAAATGCTTGACAAAATGTCTTTATAGTGCATTTGAAAGAATTGAGCTTAACCCCACTGTAGAATTGCCTGTTTTAAGGCTCCCTCAGGCAAATTGGCGGGATCAAAAGACTCACCCGCTTCTATTCTGGCTAAAGCTTCAAAAAAAGCCCTCACACCACTGGCCGGTCCGGATGGGTGGTCCATAATTCCGGTTCCCGCATTGAGGATAACATTACGTCCGTAATCCCCAAGGACCTGGGGAACAATACCTGGACGAATACCGGCCGAGGGAACCGGAAAAACGTTTCTATCGCGCAAAATATCGCGAATTTTGCCTTCCTCCTGGGGATCGAAGGGTAAACTACCGTAGGCGGCGGGATATAGCACCGCATCGGCTCCCGCGTGGGCCATCATCGTTCCCAAAACCACAGAATAGGCTAATCCCGTATCAGTACCGGCACACATCGCTCCGGCAAAGGCAGGATGGGCGAAAATAGGCACATCGATCGCTGGATCACTGGCTAAAGCTTCTAAAACGGAAAAACCGTAGGTAAGAACGTTTAATAACAGGGCATTAGCCCCATGTTTCACTAATAAACGGGCTTTTCTCTGCAATTCGTCCGCTTTTCCAGTGACATTGACCGCATAGAGAACATTTCTGCCGGTTTGCTGCCGCACTTCCTCCAAAACCCGGCGACAACAATCTAGGCGCTCGTGGGTGGGAGCCACGGGAAGATCCGCCATGATTTCATCATCTTTAATCACGTCTAAGCCAGCAAAAGCCACTTCTCGCAGGATATCGGCGTGATCTTGCGCCGATAGTCCTAAAGCGGGTTTAAAAATTGCCATGACTAGAGGTCGATCATAAACCCCCAAACGTTGCCTAATTCCTGTGATTCCCAGCTTGGCTTTCGTGCCGTAGCTTTCGGGGAGATACACCCCCACCACTTTTCCGGCTCCAGCCATGGAATATTTGCCGAAAATCATGGTTAAAAGACTGGCGATGTCATTTTCAACGTTTATCTGCGGAAAACGCACCCTAGCCACCTTATAACCGTCGGCTTCCTCCCTGATCCCCACCACTCCCCCTAGGTGTTGTTGCAGCTGCTCTTGACGATGACCGTGGCGCTCGCTCCAAGTGCCAGCGGTTTGACCGATAGCGATCGTTTTTGCCTGTTTTTCGGCATTAATAGCGGGAGGAAAGCGATAATCGACAATAATAGTCATAAAAGGTAAAAAAAGGGAGTGGGAATTATAAATTATAAATTATAAATTATGAATTATGAATTGGGGAGCTTTTTTTCAGTGATCAGTAAACAGTGAACAGTAATCAGTGAACTGAAAACCCACATCTGAATCACTGATAACTGGTAACTCTCCAGAAACTTAACTCAGGCTGAGGAAGCCTCAACCAGTTGAAAGCCAAGGGATTGCGCCTTTTTCGAGAGATTGTTGATGACCCGTTGACGATACTGTTGTTCGTAATAATCTGCTCCCAGATCTTGATCAGATTGTTTGGTCGTCCACAGACGATAAAAAATCCGCGCTATTTTATGTGCCGTAGCCGTAATCGCCTTGGCCGCACCAGCGCGGCGATAAAGACGACGATAAAAAGCCGCCGCCTTGGCATTGATGATGTTTAACTTCTGGTCACTACTTTGGGTTTTTGAAGACTTGTTTCGGGATTTGGTCATGGCTTTCTTGGCTCCGAGTTATGATCGGGGAAGTACCCTGGTTCTAGGAAGGGTTTTTTACTTGATTCTCGACCACGGGTTCACGAGTTAATCCTCGTCTCGCCCATTCTTTTTTCCTCTTTCCTAGCAACCTTTGCTGATAATCGGGTCTGATGACACCATTGTTACTCCGGTTTGAGTTCAGGATACTTCCAGATTTAGAATATCAGGGCTTGTCCCTAGTTTCTCTTTTTCTTTTTAGGGCGCTTTGCGTCCTTCAGGAGCTGATAACTGAATTGATTCTGAGGGAAACTTTAAACAGGAGTGACAACTGCTGTCAAAGCGGCAGTAACCGCGTCCATCGGTTGATTACCGTCGATATGGTTAAGAGTGCCTTTTTGACCGTAATAATCTAAAACGGGGGCAGTTTGGTCGATATAAACCTGTAGGCGACGGGAGATCGTTTCTTTAGTATCATCTTGACGACCGCGTTGCATGAGACGCTCAATTAAGACCGTATCTGGTACAGCCAAATTAACCACATAGGTGTAACTATCGGCCAATTCTTCCAGTAATGCGTCTAAAAAGCTCGCCTGTGCCACCGTGCGGGGAAAACCATCAAGAATCCAACCCTTAGCACTGTCAGGCTGTTTTAAACGTTCCTGAATTAAACCTAATAACAACTCATCGGGGACTAATTCCCCCTTTTCCACATAAGCTTGTGCTTGCTGACCAAGTTCTGTCTTCTCTGTAATTGCTTGACGTAAAATTTCACCGGTAGAAATATGGGGAATCGTCAGAGATTCCGCTAATTTTGCCGCTTGGGTTCCTTTTCCCGATCCGGGCGGTCCCAAAAATATCACACCGATCCGTTTGCTCATGGATTAAATATAGGGTTTTAAGGGAAAAAATAACCAGTAACCGCTAAAAGGTCACTGGCTGACTATCTAACTACTGTTTAATCATGCCCTCATAGCGTTGAGAGATGACATAGGTTTGAATTTGTTTCGCCGTATCGATCGCCACCCCCACCAGAATTAACAGGGAAGTTGCCCCCAAACCGCGAAAAGTGGTGACACCGGTGGCGCTTTCTACTACAGTCGGCACAGTAGCCACCAAACTTAAAAAGAGAGCGCCCAAAAGGGTGAGACGATTCAGCACCCCTTCCAGATAATTAGTAGTAGCGGTCCCCGGACGAATCCCCGGAATACTGGTCCCCATTTTTTTCAGGTTTTGGGACATATCCTTGGGGTTAACGATCAGGGAAGCGTAGAAGAAACTAAAACCGAGAATTAGTAAGCTATAAAAAGCCACATAACCCCAACTATCGGGACGCAGGGCATTAACCAACTGAACTAAAACCTGACCGACCGGGTTATCCGTGGGTAAAGCTTGCACCAATTGGAAAGGTAACACCAACACTGCCGAGGCGAAAATAATCGGCATCACGCCCCCTTGATTGAGTCGTAGGGGTAGATAACTGGTTCTTTCCCGATAGAGACGACGACCGACCTGACGACGGGCAGAAACAATCGGAATCCGACGGGTTCCTTCCTGAACAAAAACAATGCCGATAATCATCACCAAGAAAACCAGCAAGAGAATCACCACTTGAGCGATCGCTTGTCGGCCACCCTGTTGAGCAAAAGTAATCGTATCACCGAGGGTTTTCGGTAAAACAGCGACAATGTTGACAAAAATCAACAAAGATGCTCCATTTCCCAGACCGCGTTCTGTGATCAGTTCCGAAATCCACATCACGAACATAGAACCCGCCACTAAAGCGAGAACCGTAGCAGCGATCGAGGGTAAAGTTCCGGCCACAACGCCGTTAGCCACCAATAAACCGAGAGTAATACCGATGCTTTGAATAATTGCCCAACCAAAGGCAATATAACGGGTAATTTGGGCAATTTTTCGCCGTCCTGCTTCTCCTTCATTTTTCTGTAAATCTTCCAAAGAAGGAAGGGCAGCAGTGAGCAATTGCACAATAATCGAGGCGTTGATATAGGGAAGAATACCGAGGGCAAAAATCCCCAGTGTGGATAATCCTCCGCCAGTAAATAGGTCAAGGATTCCCAAAGCGGCGTTACCTTGAATAATTTCTGCTAATCTTGCCCGATCTAAACCGGGTATCGGTACAAACATCCCAAAACGGAGCAGAATCAGTAAACCCAATGTAATCAACAAGCGACCGCGTAAACCAGCCGCCTGTGCCATTTGCATAAACGTTTCCTGTGCCGTGGGAGCCTTATCACGACTAACGACCATTAACAGTTACCTCTAGTGCAGTTTTTTTATGGGAAAAAGTAATCGAGGGGGAAAACTTTCTCGATTTTTTTAAGATTTCCCCTGTGCTTCTTATGATATATCAATCTGGTCTTGGGGATTGGGTGTTAGGGTGTGGGGTGTTAGGGTGTGGGGAGAACAAAGCTGCCCTTGGCCTTTTGCCTCCTGTCTCCTAATCTCCTAATCTCCTAATCTCCTAATCTCCTAATCTCCTGTCTCCTAATCTCCTGGAAAATTCATATTTCTTCCCAAGTACCTTGAGCGGCGGTAATTTTCTCTTTGGCGCTATTGCTAAAAGCGGCGGCCTTCACCTTGAGGGGAACGGTAATTTCACCATCACCCAAAACTTTTAAAGGGCCGTCGTTGCTGGTAAGAATTTTAGCTTTTAGGAGACTTTCCAGGGTAACTTCCGTATTAGCGGGTAAAGAAGCCAATTTTCTCAGATTAACGATTGTGTATTGACGAGGGTTAACCAAAGGAAAATGCTTTAATTTGGGAACCCGACGATAGAGGGGCATTTGTCCCCCCTCAAAACCGGGACGAGTCCCCGTCCCAGAGCGAGATTTTTGTCCGCGCATTCCCAGACCGCAACTAGCGCCCTGGCCGGCCGAGATACCCCGTCCCACACGACGACGGCGTTTAGTTGACCCCGGTTGGGGGGCGATTTCGTGGAGTTTCATGGTGATTTCTTTAGGTGTACAAATGTTCTACAGATACGCCTCGATCCTTGGCCACTTCCGAGAAAGTGCGGAGAGTTTCCAGGGCGTTAACGGCGGCTCTAGCGTTATTGAGGGGGTTATCGCTACCGAGTTGTTTAGCGAGGATATTTTTCACCCCGGCTAATTCTAAAACGGTACGGACAGCACCCCCGGCAATAACCCCAGTCCCCGGAGCAGCCGGACGCATAATCACTTGAGCGCCACCGGAAGCCCCCCGGGTAAGGTGAGTGATAGAACTAGCCTTAGTTAAGGAGACTTCAATTAGTTGTTTTTTGCCATCGGCCACGCCTTTACGGACGGCCCCGATAACGTCCCCTGCTTTGCCGACTCCCACTCCCACCTGGCCGTTTTCATTACCGACCACGACGATGGCCCGGAAGCTGAGTTTTTTACCACCCTTAACCACTTTACTAACCCGGCGGATCTGGATGACCCGCTCTTGCCAAGTGGTTTCTTTTTCTTTTTCGCGGTTGCCTTTGCGACGTTTTGCCATAGTTTTATCAGTGTTGAAAGGATATTTTAGAAGTTTAAGCCGGCTGACCGAGCCGCTTCTGCTAAGGCTTTGACGCGACCGTGATAGAGATTGCCACCGCGATCAAAAACCACTTGTTCGATGCCTCTTTCTAGGGCCCGTTGGGCCACCAGTTTACCCACGGCAGCCGAGGCTTCTTGGGTAGCGGTGGATTCTAATTCCCCGCGCAAGGTTGCCTCTAGGGTAGAAGCGGCAGCGAGGGTGTGTTGGGCTACGTCGTCGATAATTTGGGCGTAGATGTGGTTATTAGAACGAAATACGGATAAACGCGGCCGTTCAGCAGTGCCATTAATTTTGCGACGCACACGCTGGTGACGACGACGGACTGATTCTTTGCGACTAAGTTTCATGGTTTATTTTTTACCTCCTTTACCGCCTTTAGCGCCTTTACCGCCAGCTTTACCAACTTTGCGACGGACAACTTCACCAAGATAGCGAATCCCTTTTCCTTTATAGGGTTCGGGGGGACGAACTTCGCGGATTTTAGCGGCAATGTTACCGACGGCTTCTTTGTCGATGCCACTGACGATAACTTGGGTGTTGTTTTCTACAGCGACGGAAACACCATCGGGCATCTCCATTTCCACCTGTTTACTGTAACCAACAGTAAGAACTAATTTACTACCCTGGGCCTGGGCGCGGTAGCCCACCCCTTGGATATCGAGGCGTTTTTGAAAGCCGGTAGCGACTCCTTCCACCATGTTGGCTACTAGAGTTCTACAGAGTCCGTGGCGTTCTCTGGCGGTACGGGAATCGTCTTGACGGGTAACGAGCAGAGTTTCGCCATCTTTATTGATGGCGACGGCGGTGGGTAGGGTTCTCTGGAGAGTTCCTTTGGGTCCTTTCACCGTCACGGTAGCACCATCGATATCGACGGTGACTTTATTGGGAATAGGAATCGGGCGTTTGCCAATACGAGACATAACAGTTATCAGTTATCAGTTATCAGTTATCAGGGAAGAGTTATCAGTGGGTCAGCTATCGGGTTTAAACTGGGAAAGGCTGACGGCTGATAGCTTATCCTTGTTTACCAGATGTAGCAAAGGACTTCGCCGCCAACGTTTTGTTTACGCGCTTCGCGATCGGTCATAATGCCTTTAGAGGTGGAAACAATGGCGATGCCAATGCCACCGAGGACGCGAGGTAAGTCTTTACTGTTGGAATAAACTCGCAGGCCCGGTTTACTGACTCTGGTGAGGGTAGTAATGATCGGTTGACGGTTTTTGCCTTTATATTTGAGGGAAAGAACTAATTGAGATTTAATCCCCTCACCCACTTCCTCAAAGTCAGCAATAAAGCCTTCGTCTTTGAGAACTTGAGCAATACTGCGCGTCATCCGCGTGGTGGGGATTTGAGTAGTGGTCTGCCGAACCGCGCAAGCGTTACGGATGCGGGTCAGCATATCCGAGATGGTATCGTTAGCAGACATGAATTACCTGTTTTTCTCCTAAATTGGGATCAACATCAGTGGTCAGTTATCAGTTATCAGTTATCAGTTATCAGTTATCAGATTTGAGTATTAAGTGAGTAGTATTAAATAGCAGTTTCCTGCTGTCTTTTCACTGAATCACTGTTTACTGTTGACTGTTCACTGTTTACTGTTTGCTGTTCACTGTTCACTTATTTACCGGTCACTGTTTACTTTTCTCTTGATTGATTTATCTAAAGGGCATTCCCATCTCTTTGAGGAGGGCGCGTCCTTCTTCGTCGGTTTTAGCGGTGGTGATGATTGAGATGTCCATCCCGCGAATTTGATCGATTTTGTCGTATTCAATTTCGGGGAAGATCAACTGTTCACGAATGCCTAAACTGTAGTTACCACGACCATCAAAACTGTTACCGCTGATACCGCGAAAGTCGCGAATGCGTGGTAAGGCCAGATTAATTAGACGGTCTAAAAAAGCGTACATTCGATCGCCGCGCAATGTCACCATGACACCCACGGGCATTCCTTCGCGAATTTTGAAGCCAGCGATCGCTTTTTTGGCCCTGGTCACTACCGGTTGTTGTCCGGTGATGGTGGACAGTTCCTCCTTGGAAGACTCCAAAGCTTTGGCGTTTTGTGAAGCTTCCCCAAGACCGCGGTTAACAGTAATTTTGATAACTTTAGGTACTTGGTGGATATTGGTATAACCAAATTGTTCTTTCAGTTTCGGAACAATGGTTTCTTGATAGGTGGTTTTTAGTTTTTGGCTCATAGTTTTGCTGCTTGCTTTTCCTGGGCTTGGTCAGGAACTAGAATTGATGGGAAACTAATCAATAATTTCGCCAGTTTTCTTCAGTATCCGCACTTTCCGACCGTCTTCGGTAAAGGTATAACCCACCCGACTGGCGATTTTTTTCTTCTCGGAATAGAGCATGACTTTGGAACTGTGAATCGGTGCTTCGTAGGTAACGATTTGACCCGATTCTCCTTCCTGTTGGGGTTTAGTATGTTTGGTGCGGATATTAACTCCCTTGACCACCACGGTACTTTCTTGGGGTAAAGCGCGTAAAATTTCGCCCACTTTGCCCTTATCGGAACCGGCGATTACTTGAACGACATCCCCTTTTTTAACGTGCATTTTTTGCCTTTGGGGTGGGGTTTGACTGTTTTTCTTACTCATTTTTTTTGACCTCAAAGTGTGAAAAGTTTTAGACTAGCCATCAGCCAATTGCCTTGGTACTTTTCACTTTGATCAGAGAACTTCTGGGGCTAAGGAAACAATTTTGGTGTAGTTTTTATCGCGCAATTCCCGAGCGACCGGACCAAAAACCCGCGTACCTTTGGGATTACCGTCATTATTAATAATCACGGCGGCGTTATCATCAAAACGGATGCTCATGCCACTATCGCGACGGACGGTTTGACGAGTCCGCACAATCACCGCCGTCACCACATCGGATTTTTTCACGGGCATATTGGGGATAGCGTCCTTAACCACGGCGATAATTTTGTCACCGATGCCACCGTAGGTACAGTTACCTGTTCCCAGCACCCGCAGACACATTAGTTTCCGCGCCCCGCTATTGTCAGCGACATTTAAGTAGGTTTGTTGTTGAATCACGGTTTTTACCTAGGTGAAATTTAATTATCGGTTAATATTTCCGCCACTTCCCAACGTTTGGTTTTACTGAGGGGGCGGGTTTCACGAATACGAACTCGATCGCCTTGTTTGGCTTGATTTTCTGCGTCGTGAGCTTTAAATTTCTGGGTTTTCACGACGATTTTGCCGTATTTAGGGTGAGGAGAGCGGTTTTCAATGGCTACCACTACGGTTTTATCCATTTTATCGCTGACTACTACCCCAACTCTTTCTTTAACTGCCATAGTGGGTTATGCCTCCGGGGTGGACTGGGCTAGTTGGCGCTCCCGTTCTACGGTCAATAATTGGCCAAGACGGTGGCGGGTGTGTTTGAATTCGTGGGTTTTTTCCAAGCGGCGGGTGGCCTGTTGCAAACGCAATTCAAACAGTTTCTTTTTGGCAGCGAGGATAGCAGCGGCGATTTCCTCATCGCTCATCTTCCTCACTTCGGCGATTTTCGGTAGAGCCATTAGACAAAATCCTCCTCGCGAGTGATAAATTTGGTCTTAATCGGTAATTTTTGGGCGGCTAGGCGCATTGCTTCCCGGGCCACGGGTTCGGCTACCCCAGCAATCTCAAACATAATGAAACCCGGTTTAACCACGGCCACCCAGAATTCGGGGGAACCTTTCCCGGAACCCATCCGAGTTTCTGCAGCCCGTTGGGTCACGGGTTTATCGGGAAAAACGCGGATCCAGATTTTGCCACCCCGACGAATATAACGAGTCATTGCCCGTCTGGCCGCTTCGATTTGACGGGAAGTAATCCAACAGGGTTCGGTGGCTTGCAGGGCGAAATCGCCGAAATTAATCGTATTTCCGCCGGTGGCCAGCCCGCGCATCCGTCCGCGCTGTTGTTTGCGGAATTTTGTTCTTTTGGGACTTAACATGAGCTATTTACCACTGATAAATATTAGGGATCAGCCCTCACTAGAGCGATCTTCAAACTGTTGACGGCGACGCTGTTGACGGCGCGGTGCTTGAGCGGGAACGGCGGCGGCAATTTCTTCTTGGCCGGGGATAATTTCGCCCTTAAATATCCAAACTTTCACGCCTAGAATCCCGTAGATGGTGCTGGCGGTTTTATAGGAGTAATCAATATCGGCGCGCAGGGTATGCAGGGGAACTCGTCCTTCCCGCACCCATTCGGTGCGAGCGATTTCCGCCCCGTTGAGACGACCGCTAACTTGAATTTTGATCCCTTTGACTTCGGCCCTTTGCGCCCGTTGGATGGCTTGCCGGACTACACGACGGAAGGAAACCCGTCTTTCTAGTTGTTGGGCGATGTATTCGGCGATCAGGTTGGCATCGGCATCAACGCGAGCCACCTCAATGACGTTAATGCGAATTTGACGCTGGCCACCGAGGGCTTTTTGTAAACCTAGGCGCAGCTGTTCGATTCCCGTGCCACCACGACCGACGACGACCCCTGGTCGGGCGGTGTGGATGGAGATATCTACTTGATCGGCCTTCCGTTCGATGCGAATATCGGCGATACCAGCATTAGCAAGGTTTTTTTCGACGTACTGACGAATGCGGCGATCTTCTTGCAGTAGTTCGGGGTAACGTTTTGCGTCGGCATACCAGCAAGATTTATGATCTTTGATAACGCCGAGACGAAAACCGAGGGGATGGATTTTTTGTCCCATTGTGTTTTTTTTAGTTAAGGTGATTAGTCTTCGTTGCTAGGAGCGACGGCGACGGTGATATGACAGGTGGGTTTGCGAATTTGGTAGGCGCGGCCTTGGGCCCGGGGTCGAAAACGTTTTAGGGTCGGGCCGCCATCGGCAAAGGCTTGGCTAACTACCAAAGTGGCGGGATCGAGTCCTTCGTTATTTTCGGCGTTGGCAACGGCGGAACGCAGGACTTTGAGAATCGGATCACAGGCCCGGTAGGGCATAAATTCGAGAATAATTAGGGCTTCCCGATAGGAGCGACCGCGGATCTGATCGAGTACCCGTCTGACTTTCAGGGGTGACATCCGAATATAGCGGGCGATCGCTTTGACTTCGTTAGAGGTATCGATGGTCATTTCAGTTATCAGTTATCAGTTAGGTAGGGTGGGTTAGGCGACGACAACTTATAAGACTTAGTTATTAATTTATCTAGTCGCCGTAACCCACCATCTCATAGTTAAGCTAAACGGCTTTTACTTCGGATCACCGATATAGACTCCAAAAGGGTTATAGCTATTGGATCATGCAGGTTAAGCGCCGTTTAGCTTATCTGAACGCTGACCGGGGGCTTGACGGTCTTAAGATTACCGCCCACCGGTCTATTTCCGTCCTGCTTTTTTGTCGCTCTTGGCGTGGCCGCGGAAGGTGCGGGTGGGAGCGAATTCACCGAGTTTATGACCGACCATCTGCTCGGAAACGTAGACGGGAACGTGCTGTTTGCCGTTGTGAACGGCGATCGTGTGACCGACCATATCGGGAATGATTGTCGAGGACCGGGACCAAGTTTTAATCACTTGTTTACTGCCCTGGGCGTTGAGTTTTTCGATTTTTTCCATCAGGTGGCCGGCGACAAATGGCCCCTTTTTCAGTGAACGACCCATAATTTTCAGTCAAAAGTAAAGTAATAATTTCTAACCCTGGGTACGACGGCGCACGATGAGATCGCTACTGCGTTTTTTCTTGTTGCGAGTTTTGCGGCCGAGGGCGGGTTTACCCCAGGGAGTCATCGGGCCGGAACGTCCGATCGGAGCGCGACCCTCTCCACCTCCGTGCGGGTGATCGACTGGGTTCATGACGCTACCCCGAACATGAGGTCTTTGACCGCGGTGACGGGTACGGCCGGCTTTACCGAGACTGATATTTCTCGCTTCGGCGTTACCGACTTTTCCGATGGTGGCGTAGCATTCACGCCGGATCATGCGGACTTCTTTGGAGGGGAGGCGGATGGTAACGTAATCGCCTTCTTTGGCTACCACTTGGGCGAAACCACCGGCAGCCCGCACCATTTGACCACCGCGACCGGGGACGAGTTCGATGTTATGAACTTCTGTCCCTAGGGGGATGCGACTTAAGGGTAGGGCATTACCGACCTCGAAGGGAGCGTTTTCTCCGGCGATGACGGTATCACCAACGCCTAAACCAGCGGGGGCGATGATGTAGCGTTTTTCCCCGTCTTTGTAGAAAAGCAGGGCAATGCGGGCGTTACGGTTAGGATCGTACTCGATCGCCGCTACTGTGGCCGGAATATCCCGTTTATCGCGACGAAAATCGATAATCCGGTAGAGGCGCTTATGGCCGCCGCCTCGGTGACGACTGGTAACGACACCGCGATTATTACGCCCCTGTTTGCTGTGTTTGTGATGAGTTAGGGACTTTTCCGGTTCGGTTTTGGTGATCTCCTTAAAGTCGGAGATGGCCGCCTGCCTTGTCCCGGGGGTTAAAGGTCTAAAAGAACGAATACCCATAGTTTAGTTTTCCGTTATCGGGTTTCTTGGTGGTTATACGTCGGGATAGAGGGCGATCGAGTCGCCTTCCGCTAGGGTCACGATGGCGCGTTTGTATTGGGGTTTGTAACCGAGGAAACGGCCGACGCGTTTTTTCTGACGAGAGGGGCGGCTGGTGTTTACTTTCGTTACTTTCACGTCAAACAACAATTCGATCGCCGCTTGAATTTCCGGCTTGGTCGCTTTCAAGGCGACATCGAAGACGTACTTATTTTGTTCTAGGAGCAGGGTGGCTTTCTCGGTGACGATCGGCTTTAGGATCAGATCGGCGAGTTGCCTGGCTTCAGTTTTAAGCACCATAGACCTCCTCAATTTTGGCTAGGGCTGCGGCGGTGGCGATAACTCGATCGGCTAGGATGACATCATAGACGTTGAGACTATCGGCGCGAATAATTTTGAGATTGCAGATATTACGTCCCGATAAATAGACATTTTCGGGAATTTCCGTCAAAATCAGCAGAATTTTTTCCTCTGGACTGGCTCCCCAGCGACTTAAGGCAGCGGTGAGTTCTTTGGTTTTGGGTTGGGAGAATTGTTCGGCGAAGCTTTCAACCACGATAAAGTTATCGGCCTGGCCGATCAAAGCGGTTCTCAGGGCTAATCTTTTCTCTTTGCGATTGACCTTAACTTCAAAATCTCTCGGTTTCGGTCCGAAGATGACACCGCCACCACGCCAGAGGGGAGAACGGATCGAACCGGCCCGGGCGCGACCGGTGCCTTTTTGCCGCCAGGGTTTGCGACCACCGCCGCGCACTTCCGAGCGGGTTTTGCTGGAGGCGTTACCTTGGCGGGCCGCCGCTAGATGGCTGACGACGACGCGGTGAATTAGGTGTTTGGCGGTTTCTGGTTTAGCGGTTTTCAGTTCCAGGGTGCCTGTTCCCGCTTCTTCCCCTTGCCAATTTTTGACTGTGTAGTTAACCATGGCTTTAATCTTTCCTTGCCCTATTTACCAAATTTCTTGGCGGGGGTGATGTTTAACAGGGTTCCTGGTTTGCCCGGGACGGCTCCTTTGATCAGGATCAGGTGGCGTTCGCTATCGATTTTGACCACGGACAATTTGCGGATGGTAACTTGGGTTGCTCCGTATTGTCCAGCCATTCTCTTACCCGGGAAGACGCGACCGGGGGTAGTACCGGCACCGGTGGAACCGGGGAGACGGTGGTTTTTGGAACCGTGGGTCATGTTACCGCGCTTGAAGTTATGGCGTTTTTGATAGCCGGAGAAACCCCGTCCGATGGTGGTTCCAGCCACATCGACTAAATCGCCTTCTTGGAAGATAGCGGCGGTAATTTCTTGGCCTAAAGTGTAAGCGGATGCGTCCTCGAGGCGGTATTCGATTAAATGCCGCAGGGGGGAGACACCGGCTTTGGCTAAATGACCGAGCAGCGGTTTGTTGAGGGCTTTTTCTTTGACGGTTTTGTATCCCACTTGGATGGATTCATAACCGTCGGTTTTTTTAGTTTTGACTTGGGTGACGGGACAAGGACCTGCTTGAACGACGGTGACGGGAATGGCGACTCCCGTTTTGTTGTCGAAGATTTGGGTCATGCCCAGTTTTGTACCGAGGATACCGATAGACACGGATTGTTCTCTTTATCTTTACTAGACGACAATCAAAAATAACGTGGCCGTGGCTATAGGAGCGGGAAAGATTTTTCCCACTTTATCAGCCTGCCCAACTTGAATGACTTTTTTCGAGTTATTTAAGCTGGCATCCCGTTAAATTCGTAAGTAAGACTAGACAGGTTTGCTGGTTCTGCCTAGATTGTTGCTGGTCTTTGTTTCTTCGGGACTTAAAGGGTTTATCTTCAGTATCCCGGCGAAGACCGAGCGACCAAGGCGGTTCTGCTTGGCAGTGCCTTCAGCACCACCTAACACCGATTTTGGCCACGATCAAACATTATATAATATTTGTGCCTTTTTAGGCAAGAGGTTTTTTTAGTCACCGGAAATGATCATATCTAGTCTGGTCAAATTATTTGTACCGTTCGGCGGTCTTCAGCAGCGATGAAGGGGGAATAAATAATCAGTTTTTAATAACCGGATTTAGGATCAGAATATTTTCAGGCTTGGCGGTGCCAACTTTGGCATCGGGACTGCCCCCTGCCTTTGTTATCTTAATGGTGAGGTACAAAGTTTTTGTTTGGGGGAATCGGTCGTTGGTGGTCGATATCAAATTAGGTTACACTGCTTGATGGGAATTGCCTTCAATGGGGGGGGGATGACAGCATTGTACTATCATCCCTTGTTTGGAGGTTAAATCGCTTCGAGATCTTTTTCGCCGGTACGGATGCGGACGATCTGTTCCACGGGGGAGATGAAGATTTTACCGTCTCCGATTTCACCGGTACGGGCTGCCGAAATCAGCTTATCGACGACCATATCGACTTGCTTATCTTCGACGACGATCTCGATCTTGAGTTTTTGGAGAAATTCGACGGTGTACTCGGAACCGCGATAACGTTCCGATTGACCTTTCTGACGACCGAAACCTCTAACTTCGGAGACGGTCATCCCGACAATGCCCGCATTAACTAGGGCGATTTTCACCTCTTCAAGTTTAAAGGGTCGGATAATCGCTTCTACTTTCTTCAAAATATCTATCTCCTCGTTGCGTGACGATACTTTACTTTCTTGGTAAATTACCTGTTAATTCTAAACTCGGAATCCCAAGAATAGTGCTTAAAGTCATAATTTCTTCAATTATTGTCCTTGGCCACAGTCTTCTGCGGTGAAAAATTTCTGGGTGGGAAATAGCCCACCCGAAGCCATAAATAAACCAACTAGAGAGATAATCCCAACTGAAGACCGAAAACACCGTGAACTAGCAGTAAAATCAGGGCAATACTGCCGATATAGGCGTGAATAGTCTGGAAAAGTTCTTTTTTCCCGCCAGCGAAGCCAGTGAGGGACAATAATCCATTGAAAGCTAATAAACCGATTGCGACCGATCCTGTCCAGAAATGGCTGCTTTCGAGGATTGGATGTTTCTGCATGACTAGGGATAAAATACCGCCAGTGTAACCGAGAGCGATAAATAAAAACAGCCAGGGGGCGAGTTTGCGGTGATCAGCCCGATTTTTGGCCACTACTTCCCCATCTTTGCTTAAACGGCTTTGCCAACCGGCATAGGCAGTATAACTACCCATAACTAAAACCACGATCCCCATCATGACTGGATGTCCCCAATGAACGATCGGTTCGGGAGTTCCGAGACCGCGAAAGGCAGCGGCGATCGGCTCTAGCGCATCACTTAAACTTTGATTCATGTTTGTTACCTAACTTTACAAAACCCTCTCGCCTAAGATTTTAGCCGATCTCTGGCCTAGAAAAACTGCGGTTAGCCGAAAAAATGTCAAGCCTTCGCTAAATTTCTTAACATTTCAGCTAGAGATTAGCGGAGAAATATAGAATAAAGTCAGGGGAGACTAGGGATCCCCACGGGGATTAGCCCCTAGGAGGGAGTTATGACTTATCTGCTCAAAGATCGGCGATCAGCAGGGAGACTATTAGCTAGTTACTTGACAGAATATACCAATAGTGCTGGGGTGCTAGTTTTGGCTTTGCCCCGGGGTGGGGTTCCGATCGCCTTTGAAATTGCCCAAAGGTTACATTTACCGCTAGATCTGTGTTTAGTGCGAAAATTAGGTGTACCGGAGCGCAAAGAGTTAGCTTTTGGGGCGATCGGTCAAAATGGTGTGCGGGTAATCAATGAAAGTATCGTTGACGACTTGCACCTATCGGAGGCGATGATGGAACGGGTAGCAAAGGAAGAAATGATCGAATTAGAGCGACGCGATCGCTTGTATCGAGGGGAGCGACCCTTTCCGGCCCTGACGGGAAAAACGATTATTCTAGTAGATGATGGGATCGCTACGGGAGCAACGATTAAAGCGGCGATTCTGACCCTGAAAGCTAGAAACCCCGCTGCTATTATTATTGCTGTTCCTATTGCCCCTGTGGAAGTCTGTGAGCAATTAGAAAAATTAGTCGATCGAGTAATTTGCCTACATAAACCCTACGAATTGAGATCGATTTCTCTTTGGTACGAAGATTTTTCCCAAACCAGCGATGAGGAAGTGCAAACACTTTTAGCCACCGTCGATAGTTCTTTGATTCAAGTTTAGGGAATTAGGAAGTGGGGGAGTGGGGTAGTGGGGTAGTGGGGAGAATAAATAACAGCAATCTCCTGAATTCAGAAGTCAGAATTGAGACTTACGAAGTCTAACTTCTGACTTCTACGGCATCGGTATCAACGGCATTGGTTGGGGAAGAAACCTCGGTTTGATTCTTGACTCCTCCCGGACGGCGATTGCGATAATCAAGAACTAATCGCGATAATTCCGTGGTTAAAAGGGTGAGGACAATACCATCATCGATCCAACCAATAATCGGGAAAACGTCAGGAGAAATATCGAGGGGGCTAAACAGATAAACCATAGTTCCCAGAATGATAATCCAACGATATTGGGGGTGAGTGATTTTGCTGCTGTACCAGTTGTAAAAAGATTCAACAATCGGTTTCATTAATTTGTCCTCGTTGACGGCGATAATTTAATTTTGTCAGGTTGTCCCCGGGGCTGATAGTGAGGTTTTACCCCCATTATCTAGGGTGATATCCGCTAATTAATCAAAAAAAAAAGCCCAGAAGAAAATTCACCTTTAGGGATGAGCCTGAATTATTAAGCTAAGACGTATTTAAACCGCTTATTCTTAATGATCAGCCGAATTTCCTCCAATCCCTTTACTGTTGCCTCTTGCCAGAGTGTCTCTCGCCTCGTCTCAACAAGCAATTTAAATTATGAACAGCTTATTACTGGATGCTTAAGAGGGGAGATAGTGGCATCTTTATCCCCTATAATAGGCGATAACAAACTAATCAATTATCTGCCAGTGTAAGGATGGAAACCCTCTTTCATCTAGTTACTTTTGCCTTTGTCTTCGCTTTTGGTGCCTCGGTGGGCAGTTTTTTAAACGTGGTCATCTATAGATTACCTAAGGGGATATCTCTAGTTTATCCCCCTTCCCACTGTCCGAAATGTCACCATAGGTTAGGTAAAAGCGAGAATATACCTGTTTTAGGCTGGTTATGGCTAGGGGGTCGCTGTCGCTGGTGTAGAACCGCGATTTCTGTCCGTTATCCAGCGATCGAAACTTTTACTGGTTTATTATTTTGTCTGGTTTTAGGAGATTTTAGCTTTTCTTGGCAGACCCTCGGCTATTGGATTCTCCTCAGTTGGTTATTAGCTTTAGCTTTGATTGATTTTGACACGATGACGCTTCCCAACTGCCTCACCCAATCGGGATTAGTTTTAGGGATAGTTTTCCAAACTCTTTTAGGTTGGCAAAATAATCAAAGTGTTATCTATCTCTTTTCAGCGATCTCTAGTGCGGTTTTAGGAGTCTGGTTATTTGATCTGATCCGGTGGGGGGGAAGTTTTGCCCTCAGACAGCAGGCCATGGGGGGAGGAGATGCCAAATTAGCGGCCATGATCGGTGCTTGGTTAGGATGGCAAGCATTATTAGTCACCGGTTTTCTGGCCTGCGCTATTGGGGCGGTGATCGGTATGACGGGCATTTTTCTGGGTAAAATGGCAAAAAGACAAGCTATACCCTTCGGCCCACTTCTTGCCCTCGGCGCTCTGATGAGTGTCTTTTGGAGTGATAAGATCATCTCAGCCTATCAAACCATTTTTTTCCCTTTGTTGTAAAAAAGCTATCTTGTAATTAAATCTTGATACAATAGTCTTCCGTGTCTTGGATCACCATTAGAACAACCCCCAGTCTAGGGTAAGCCGATTGGCTACAGGAAATGCTCAAAGCTCACCACATCCCCAGTCCCGTTATCGCTATTGGCCTTGGTATTTATTGCGGCCAGGGGCATCAGGCCGCCCTACAAGTGCGTCCCCAAGATCGCTGGACAGCACTTTTGTTATTAAGTCCTCTAGAGGAAAGTCGATAAATTGTCTTTATTTTAAACTATGTCTCTATTTGATTGGTTTGCAAATCGCCAAAAAACAGAACCCAAGGTTCAACAACAACAGGAACGAGAAATAGCCGATGGTCTATGGACAAAATGCCCAAATTGCGGCGTTTTGGCCTATACGAAGGATTTATTAGCTAATCAACTGGTTTGTCTCGATTGCGGTCATCATAATCGGGTGGAAAGTGAAGAAAGAATTCGCCAGTTAGTGGATGCTAATACTTGGAATTGCCTCGATGAACAGATTCGACCGACGGATCCGCTCAAATTTCGCGATCGTAAAAGTTATAGCGATCGCCTGCGGGAAACCCAAGAAAAAACCGGACTGACGGATGCTGTCCGGACGGGAACGGGGACGATCGATGGTTTACCCTTAGCTTTAGGGGTGATGGACTTCCGTTTTATGGGGGGTAGCATGGGATCGGTGGTGGGAGAAAAACTCTGTCGTTTGACGGAACGCGCTACCGATGAAAGTTTACCCCTGGTGATTATCTGCGCTTCTGGCGGGGCGAGAATGCAGGAAGGAATGTTAAGTTTAATGCAGATGGCCAAGATTTCTGGTGCCCTTAACCGGCATCGAGAAGCAAAATTACTCTATATTCCCGTCTTGACTAATCCCACCACGGGAGGAGTCACGGCCAGTTTTGCCATGTTGGGAGATATTATTATCGCCGAACCAAAGGCTACTATCGGTTTTGCCGGTAAACGGGTAATTGAACAGACTTTGCGCGAGAAATTACCGGAAGGTTTCCAAACATCGGAATACTTGTTAAAACACGGGTTTGTCGATGCGATCGTTCCCCGTACCCATCTCAAAAAAACTCTCGCTCAATTAATTAGTTTACATCAGCCCTTTTTCCCCTTGTTATCCCCCCTCAACAGTCATCATCCATACAGTCAACCGGAGTTAATCCCTCTGAAAACAGCCCAAGGTCAAACAACAGTTTAATCTGTGTAAGACGGCACTGGAGTGGAAAGTCTGAGCATTTGTACTAAAATTTCCCGATCGGCAGTTTAAATGTAGTACAGCTTACTTAACTGGGTTGACAATGATCGCAAAGTCCAAAAAATTCGAGAGTGTGGTAATAAACCTTAAATTGATGGGATTTTTCGAGTTTTTCTGCCAATTCGTGAACGGGACACTCATTAAAGACGATAGACCGACCGCAATGAATACAGGTAAGATGGTGTTGATCCTGCTGAAGGGAACTGTAGAGGGATTCTCCTGTGGCTAGGGTTCTCACCTGCACTGCACCCTGTAGTTTTAGGGATTCTAGGGCGCGGTAAACAGTGGCTAACCCCATATTTTGGTCACGCTGACGGAGTTCCACAAACAATTCCTGAGCGGATACTGCCCGATTTAAGGTTTTGAGTAAGTGGATAATGCGCTCTTGCGATCGGGTGCGTTGGGGTTTCATATCAAAAAGGTCAGCGATCAAAATTAATTCTATGCCAAAAAATTATCAGTGCTGTATTTATGTTACCCTGCGCCCTTCGGTTCTCGATCCGGCGGGTACGGCGGTAGAATCGGGATTAAAACAATTAGGTTATGATACTGTGGCTGGGGTGCGAATTGGTAAGTATATTGAGCTTACCGTGGCAGCAGCGGATGAAACCAGCGCCCGCGAACAATTGGATCAAATGTGCGATCAACTATTGGCTAATCCTGTGATTGAAAATTATCGCTTTGATTTGCATTGTCAGGAGATAGGGGATAGGGGATAGGGATTAGGGAAATGGGTAAATTCAACTAACTCCAACACCCTGACACCCATCTGATGAGAGCTTTCTGCACAATGAATTAACCAAGTTAAAAATTATGAAGTTTGGGATTATTGTTTTCCCCGGATCGAATTGCGATCGAGATGTGGCAACGGTGACGGAGGGGATTTTTCAGCAACCTACCCGCTATATTTGGCATCAAGAGACGGATTTAGGGGATTTGGATGTGATTGTGGTGCCGGGGGGATTTAGTTACGGCGATTATTTGCGCTGTGGTGCGATCGCTCGGTTTTCGCCAGCGATGAAAACTGTCCGAGAAGAAGCCGAAAAAGGTAAATTAGTTTTAGGCATCTGTAACGGTTTTCAGGTATTAACGGAAATTGGGCTGCTACCCGGTGCGTTAATTCGTAATCGCGATTTACATTTTATCTGCGATCGAGTGCCGGTAAAAGTGGAAAATAATCAATCTGTCTGGACGCGAGGTTATCAACCGCAACAGGTGCTTAATTTGCCGATTGCCCACGGGGAAGGGCGTTATTATGCCGCAGAAGATACGTTAAAATCTCTGGAGGATAACGGACAAATTCTCTTTCGTTACTGTACTGCCACAGGAGAGGCAAATGAGTCGGGAAATCCTAACGGTTCGTTAAATAATATTGCAGGAATTACCAATAAAGCAGGAAATGTGCTAGGAATGATGCCTCATCCCGAACGCGCCGCCGATCGGATGCTCAATTTGACCGATGGGAGTCTGTTATTTCAGGAGTTGATCAATTGTTGTTGACTAGACCTCTTGTAAAAATCAAAAATTGTTGTTAGGGTCAGTAGCCGGTCGTCAGGAGTCAGGAGAATTAAAAATGAATAATAATCAATTAAATGGTCTATTTACCGACTTTAGGCAATTTAATCCTTATTTTTGCCCTTTTTCAACCCTCAAGTAGTTGGGTTTTTGGGGTTTTGGGGTTTTAGTTGAAATTTCCCTGATAACTGATAACTGATAACTGATAATCCTGTGGCTGTTTTAAAAGATAATCGGGCTACCGTCCAAAAGGTTCTCTGGATCACCCTACTGCTGAACATTTTGGTTATGGCGATCAAAGCGGGGGTGGGTTTGAGGATTGGTGCTTTAAGTCTGCAAGCGGATGCTCTCCATAGTGTCACCGATAGTGCTAATAATGTCTTGGGATTGGTAGCGATGCGGTTTTCCTCTCCCTATCCCGATCGAGATCATCCTTACGGACATCTGAAATACGAAGCGATCGGAGCTTTAGCGATCGCTGCATTTTTGGGGATTGCCTGTTTTGAAATCTTGCAAGGGGCGGTCATGAGTATTATCAAAGGAGGCAAACCCGTCGAGATTGCAGGTCCTGAGTTATGGCTATTAATTATCGTTTTAGGGGTGAATATTTTTGTCACCTATTATGAAAGATCGGTGGGGCAGCGTGTCGGTAGTGCGATTTTGATTGCCGATGCTCGTCATACCATGAGTGATGTGTGGGTGACAATTACGGTTTTATTGGGTTTAGTCGGGGTTTGGGTGGGCAATACGGCTAATATTCCCCAATTACAATGGTTAGATGTGATTTTGTCCTTTCCCGTCGCTTTTTTGGTGTTTGGCAGTGGTTGGAAAGTCCTGATGGAGAATTTACCTTTGTTAGTGGATGAAATGGCGATCGCTCCTGAGGTGATTCATCAAATTGTCCTGGAGGTGCCGGGGGTGCTTAATTGTCATGCGATCGCATCTCGGGGAGTGGTAGGAAGACAGGTATTTATAGAAATGCACCTAATTGTCTCCGCTCAAGATGTGGAAACTGCTCACGCAATCACGGAAGCGGTGGAAGCAAGATTAACCCAACAATTTAGCCCTGTGAGAATTTTAATTCACGTTGAACCGCCGGATTATCACTCCGATCAGATCACTTTTGATGAAGAAGTGTGAAGCAAAAAAGCCTAAAATAAGTAGCGAACTTTTGCTAGAGGTGGCCATGGCGACAGAAAATCAAGCTAGAAGCATAGTAATTACTGGTGGAGCAGGATTTATCGGCTCGAATTTTGTTCATCATTGGTGCGAGAATTATCCTGAGGATCGTGTCATTGTTCTCGATGCTCTTACCTATGCAGGCAATTTGAATAATTTAGGGACACTGAAAGATAGAAAGAATTTTCGTTTTCTGCAAGGGGATATCTGCGATCAAGCTTTAGTTGATCAATTATTTGCCAGTGAAAATATCGATACAGTTGCCCATTTTGCCGCCGAATCCCATGTGGATCGATCGATTCTTGGTCCTGGAGCTTTTGTGCAAACTAATGTGGTGGGAACTTTTACTCTATTAGAAAGTTTTCGGCAACATTGGTTAAGTAATCACCAACCCGATAAATATCGTTTTCTGCACGTTTCCACCGATGAGGTTTATGGCAGTTTAGGAGTAGATGATCCGGCTTTTACCGAAACTACTCCCTATGCTCCTAATAGTCCCTATTCTGCTTCAAAAGCTGGGAGTGATCATCTAGCGAGAGCTTATTTTCATACCTACGGAATGCCGACAATTATTACTAATTGCTCTAATAATTATGGTTCCTATCATTTTCCCGAAAAGTTAATTCCTTTGATGTGTATTAATATTCTTTTGGGTAAACCTTTACCTGTTTATGGTGATGGTCAAAATGTTCGAGATTGGTTATATGTGCGGGATCATTGTCAAGCTTTAGATACAGTTATTCACAAGGGAAAAGCGGGAGAAACCTATAATATTGGCGGAAATAATGAGGTAAAAAATATCGATTTAGTCAGGATGTTATGTGATTTAATGGATGAATTAGCTCCCGATTTACCCGTGAAACCTGCTCAGAATTTAATTACTTTTGTCAAGGATCGCCCCGGACATGATCGCCGGTATGCTATTGATGCCAGTAAAATTCGCACTGAATTAGGTTGGCAACCTCAAGAAACGGTAGAGGGGGGATTAAGAAAAACCATTCAATGGTATCTCGATCATCGGGATTGGTGGCAACCTTTGTTATCCAAAGAATATCAAGAGTATTATGGGAAAGTTTACGGTTAGAGAGGGGGAAAAAATCTAATCTTAATTTTGGGTGTGTTAGCGAAAACTAACACACTTATTACTTTAGCTAGATTAATATTTTAATTCTCAGTGATTAAGATCACAGGAAAATCTCAAAAAAAATGAAGAAGTTATTTTAGTGAGAAAATTTAGGGAAAAAATCCAAGCAGATTTTTTAAACTATATCGGCAAATATACTTCCCATGGAAGACTACGAACATATATGCAAGATATGTCTTCTCTATTTGGTCAAATTAATAAAATTGAATGGGTTCATTATCCGAGTGAAGGGAAGGATTGTAAATTATTAATACGGGGGGAGAAAGACTGGAGAACAGGAAAAGTTAAAACTTATGGAGAATGTACTTTTTCTAGTGTTTTAGAAAAACTGCCTAAAAAAACACCTGAACGTCCAGATTATGATGGCGAATTTCTGCGGGAATTACAAAATCAGGAATTTGAGTATTTAAACGAAACTCGTCAAATTAAAATTATCCTAGAATTTATTCCTGAAAATAGCCCACTGGAACCAGAATCACCCCTAGAGTAAATTCGTATGTTATTATAATTGAATAGGGAATAATTAAGGAGCAAAAAAATGAATTTTGATACTTTTAACAACTCTCGGAAAATCATTATCGAAGATGATAATAGTGTATTGATGTTTGAAGATGAAGAAGTTATTTTAGTGAGAAAATTTAGGGAAAAAATCCAAGCAGATTTTTTAAACTATATCGGCAAATATACTTCCCATGAAAGACTACGAACAGATATGCAAGATAGTTCTTCTCTATTTGGTCAAATTAATAAAATTGAATGGGTTCATTATCCGAGTGAAGGGAAGGATTGTAAATTATTAATAGTGGGGGAGAAAGACTGGAGAACAGGAAAAGTTAAAACTTATGGAGAATGTACTTTTTCTAGTGTTTTAGAAAAACTGCCTAAAAAAACACCTGAACGTCCAGATTATGATGGCGAATTTCTGCGGGAATTACAGAAACAGGGATTTGAGCATTTCAATGAAACTCGTCAAATAAAAATTACTCTAGAATTTATTCCCGAAAATAGCCCACTGGAACCAGAATCACCCCTAGAGGAAATTCGGCAAATGTTGCGAGAAAATTCAGAAAAAACTAACTTCAACTCCTGAAAACCTAATTAGATAATAAGGAAAATAAATGGCTCTTCGGTTTGTCTTATGCAACGTACAGGATTATAAGGAATGAAACTCTTATAGAGAAAGACATTTGGCGATTTTTGTCAATTGTTTTTGATCTAGAGCGAACTAATCAATTAAGTCTCTTGCCAGATAAGGATTTAGTCGATTTATGCTCCCCTATCGAACCATACTAAGTAACGAAGAACCAAATAAATTAAAGCAATCACCTCTATCCTGCCTACTGCTGTAATTATCATGGCAAAAACTCCGAGAATACCGATTCCGATCGAAGTGAGAAAATATGTTTATCAAAGGGATAATTATCAATGTCAGAGTTGCGGTAAACCCGAAAAATTAGCCCAACTTTCCATAGATCATATAATCCCCTTAGCTTTAGGTGGCAGTAACGACATTAGTAACCTGCAAACCCTTTGTTTATCCTGTAATCGCCGCAAAAAAGACCATTTAGACCCTCGTTTTCGGCGTTATTTTCAATAATAGCCAATGGCTGCCGACCCTTTCCTCGATCGCCACTTGTGGAAATACCGCCTGGATGAGTTAGAATCGGAAAGGAGAATTTTTGAGTAACCATGATCAAATTACGTCTAAAACGCTTTGGTAAAAAACGCGAAGCCAGTTATCGTATCGTTGCGGCCGTTAGCACCAGTCGTCGCGATGGTCGTCCCCTAGAGGAATTAGGATTTTACAATCCCCGCACCGATGAAGTGCGTCTGGATGAAGAAGGGATTATCCGACGCTTACAACAAGGAGCGCAACCGACGGACACCGTGCGCGGCATTCTCACCAAACAGAAAATTTTCGAGAAAATCAATGCCTAGTACCCCCAATTATCTCGAACTGGTGAAATTTATGATCGAGCCGTTTTTGGAAGATCCAGCCAGTCTGAGATTGGATATCGAGCGCTGTAAGGAAAATGAACGTCTTTGGGTGCGTGTAGCCTTCGATGATGCCGATAAAGGCAAAGTTTACGGCCGGGGAGGACGCAATTTACAGGCGATTAGAACTACCCTAGAAATGGCGGCCGCAAATGCCGGTCGCTCTCTTTATCTAGAAGTCTATGCGGCCGAAAATGAAGGCGAACAGCGCCGCACCCGTCGTTCTAATGGTAACTTTGAAGGTACGGAAAGAAGACCGAGCAATCGCCGACCACCCGCACCCCGGCAGCTCAACAACTAACGAGCGATTTTAGGAAAACAGGGAAGGGGTTTCATCCTCGACCCTCTCCAGTTGCTCTAATTGCTGCCAAACTTTGGCGAGTAAAGTGGTTAATCCGGCTCCCGTCACGGCGGAAATAGTCAAAATCTCGGCATTGGTTATTTTAGCAAACTGCTTTTGGTAGTTATCTATCGTTTCCTCGTCCACAGCATCAATTTTGTTGAAAACCAGTATTTGCGATCGCTTTTCCAATTCCCGACCATAGGCGGCTAATTCCCCTTGAATAATTTGATAATCGGCGATCGGGTCTTCTGCTGTCAAGGAGACAAGATGAATTAACAGGCGTGTGCGTTCGATATGGCGCAAAAATTCGTGTCCTAAGCCGATTCCTAGGTGCGCTCCCTCGATTAATCCAGGAATATCGGCGAATACCGTCCCGTCTCCCGTGGGTTTGCGTACCACTCCCAAGTTAGGAATGAGAGTCGTAAAGGGATAATCGGCGATTTTGGGACGAGCAGAGGAAACGGCCGAGATTAGGGTGGATTTTCCCGCATTGGGCAGCCCGATAATGCCCACTTCCGCTAATAACTTCAATTCTAGGCGTAAATGGCGTTTTTCCCCGTCTAAACCGGGTAAGGCGTATTCGGGTGCGCGATTATTATTGCTTAAAAAGTGGCGGTTGCCTAATCCCCCTTTTCCCCCGGCAGCCACGATTAAAGTCTGTTCGGGAGTGACCAAATCGCCGATAATTTCCTCGCTATCGAGATCATAAACCACTGTACCACAGGGAACTTGAATAATGCGATCGCTCCCGTTGGCTCCCGTGCAGTTGTTCGGGCCGCCCCGTTTACCGTCATCGGCCTTAAAATAGCGACTATACTGGAAATCTAGCAGGGTTTGCAGGTTCTGAGTCGCCACGAAAATCACCGAACCACCTTTTCCCCCATTACCTCCGGCCGGACCGCCGGCGGGGACGTATTTTTCCCGACGAAAAGCGACAATTCCATCACCTCCCTTACCCCCTTCTACTTCTATTTCGGCGCGATCAATAAACTGCATAAGACTAAGTAGTTAAAGTGAAAAAATGCTCAAGATCAAAGCTGTTATAGGTTAACATCTTGCCAATTTAAAGCTTCTGCGAATCCCTGAAAATGTTTGACATTGGTAGTAGCGATGACTAGATAACGGCTCGGATCTTGTTTTTTTAATAACTGCCAATGAGCAAGAATAATAAAATAATATCTACGTCAATATTGTAATTATCAGCCGTTTGTTGGCCAATCTTTCGAGTTTCTACCCAAATTTGTGACGATTCTAACATCACCTCGGTATCTAAATTATCTAGCTATTAAAGGAATTTTTCTTGACCGATTCTAATAATAGGCTTTTTCTGACTTCATAATCACAGCTATCGGAACTAACTACATAAGCACCCTTAGACAAAAGTGAATAAGGCCAATCTTCCCAGTTTACCCGCTTTTTTAGGATGAGTTAATCAACCCAAAACCCCCGAATCGATAAAGACAATCATCCTTGGCTATAAAGCTTTGAACCCAAAGGACGATCATTATCAATCCCAGTCTGAAAATTGAGGAAAGACTGGGAAATTTCTTGGTCTTGCTTATCGGTTATTTGTGACCGTTTTTGTCGTCTTTGTTCTAAGATAGCCAAAGCCGAACGATTTCGTTTAATTTGCTCTTTTCGATCCCAATCTGGATAATTGACAAGTTTGGGTTTTAATTGATTCATCTCTTTAACTGGAAATTGTCTATCATCATCTTAGCCGATCCTTTGACCAAGAACAAGAGGTAACAGGGGGTGCATCTCATTTTGTCAATCTACTGAGTTGGGATTTTTAAAGGGAAACTCTCTGCTAAAATTGGGCATTACTTCCGATTTTATCACTCAATCCCAGCCTTAAACCCCCCGTCAGGGGAGGAGCTTCGTCCCCCGAACCTTTGACTAACTAATAGAGTTCAACCTCTTAATTTTATTTTAACAGACAACAATTATAAAATTTTATTTTGATAATAAATCGGGTCAATTTTTCTTTTCAGCGATCGCCCTATAGCTGACCGCATAATTCTTTTGTACTAAACTTTGAGGTTGGCAATAGGGGGTAAATACAGAAACGAAAATTCTCTCTAAATCTCCTCAAATTTCCAGAAACCTTCTGACTCCCTCTAGCTAGATGGTTAAAATAAGTAGCTTTTAAGGGAGATAGATTTTGAGAGGGTTATCAGCTACAATCAAGACATGAAGCTAGTTGAACGCCATATCATACTAAATCCCATCCTTGCTGGTCAGAAATTGACCGAGCTGCTTTTTTGTCAAAAAATCTGTTCAATCTAGCTAATTACCACTATCGCCAATATTTCTTTGTTGAACACAAGAAATTAAATTTTAATCAACTCTATCACCAAGTAGCTCAAAGTTCTGATTTACTATTTTATCGGATTGCCGCGCTTGCCGAAGGCACTGGGGAGCAGACTGCTGATTCAATTGGGTAAGGCAAACCCTAATTAGTGAGAGGAGAATCACCACCACAACCGACTCACTTCCCTAATACCTTGATACACTTCTCTTAAGGCGACCAGTCCCCCAAAATGAAGGATTAAAGGCAGGTTAGAAATAGTTTTAGAGTAATTTTAAGAATTCTTCGATAGTTAAACCCGCTTCTTTAACAATCCCTGCCATTGTATAAGCATTAACCGGATTTGCTCGTGGAATGGTGATAGTCTGTTCTCCATTTGTCATAGTAATATGTTTTCTCTGTCTAGTGATGCGGAATCCCGCTTTTTCAAAGGCATTAACAGTGCGTAGATGATTAATTCTGGGTAATTTTGGCCTACTTATCCTACTTCTACATAACGCACTTCCGTATCTTTGTTTAATTCTTCAATTGTCTCTAAATAGTCTTGTATCGCTTCTTTGATATTTTCTATAGCTTCTGCTTCAGTGTCTCCCTGTGACCAACATCCGGGTAAACTGGGACACCAAATTGCATAACCTTCTTCGCTTTGTTTGAGTCGAACTTGATAGCGCATAAATAGTGGCTGTTAGTTTGTAACTTTTATACTAAGGTCTAATTGATTAAAGATAAAGTATTGATAATTGTCCATTATCCCTGAGAAAAGCGTTCGCCTTTGAGGTTTTAATAGATTTGAGGTTGAAAATTATCGGGAATATCGAGTTCAAATACTTGGTCATGAATCCGAGCCACATAAAACCCTTCTTGCAGAATTTTTTCCCGTAATTCCGGGGATACATGAACCGCCGCTAATATGCCATAGAGTTTTTTATCTTTGTGTTCAGGAAAAAAGCTGCGAAACCGTTGCAAAATACTTTTTAATTGTGTAATAGACTCTTCTCTGGCATGACTTTTAACCTCGACGATATAGGCGGTATTTAGCTGACCATTGGTATAGGCAAGGACATCAATTTCTAGGTGTTGTCCATTTTTACTGACTCGCACACTGGGACTAACAACTTCCATACCAAAGCGTTGCCTGAGAATCGTTTCCATTGAGGGAAGGGCAAGTCCTTCGGTAAAGCTGCCGAATTTGGCACCGAGTCCCCCAATTTGCTGACCTAATTCTTTGAGTTGTTTGTCAGTTTTCTTCTGTTGTTGAGCGTTTTCCTTCTGTTGCTGACTAACTTCCTTCAATAGTAGGTCAGTCTCCTTCAGTTGTTTGTCAGTTTCCTTGAGTTGTTGAGCGTTTTCTTTCTGTTGTTGACTGACTTCCTTGAGTTGTTTGTCAGTTTCTTTTTGAGCAGCAGTTAATTCGGCTTGAGCAGTTGCTAATTCGGCTAGGATTCGCCATACGTCTTCTGATGTAGTCGTCATAGATGATTTTTTCTCTCTGATTTGGTCTATTACTATTTTACTGAATTTGGCCGATTCATGAATAAGAGAGTGTTTTTTCCTTTGGGGAAGATAGAGCGATAGCCTTTGATGTTTTAATAGATTTGAGGTTGAAAATTATCGGGAATATCGAGTTCAAATACTTGGTCATGAATCCGAGCCACATAAAACCCTTCTTGCAGAATTTTTTCCCGTAATTCCGGGGATACATGAACCGCCGCTAATATGCCATAGAGTTTTTTATCTTTGTGTTCAGGAAAAAAGCTGCGAAACCGTTGCAAAATACTTTTTAATTGTGTAATAGACTCTTCTCTGGCATGACTTTTAACCTCGACGATATAGGCGGTATTTAGCTCACCATTGGTATAGGCAAGGACATCAATTTCTAGGTGTTGTCCATTTTTACTGACTCGCACACTGGGACTAACCACTTCCATACCAAACCGTTGTCTGAGAATCGTTTCCATTGAGGGGACAGCAAGTCCTTCGGTAAAGCTGCCGAATTTGGCACCGAGTCCCCCAATTTGTTTGCCCAGTTCTTTGAGTTGTTTGTCAGTTTTCTGCTGTTGTCGGTCAGTTTCCTTGAGTTGTTGGGCGTTTTCCTTCTGTTGTTGACTAACTTCCTTCAATAGTAGGTCAGTCTCCTTCAGTTGTTTGTCAGTTTCCTTGAGTTGTTGAGCGTTTTCTTTCTGTTGTTGACTGACTTCCTTCAATAGTAG
>NZ_JACJSW010000112.1:0-17433 GCF_014698375.1 Microcystis flos-aquae FACHB-1344
CGTACTTTACCTAACGGTGTCGAAAACCTCAAACTAATTGGCACTAATAATATTAACGGTACGGGTAACAATGCTAATAATATCATCACCGGAAATAGTGGCAATAATCAAATTAATGGTGCTAATGGTGCTGATATTCTAACTGGTGGTCCAGGTGCAGATACTTTTATCTTCCAATTTGGCCAATCTACCACATCAGCAAGCGATCGTATCACAGATTTTGCCATCAATACTGATAAAATCGACTTATTAACTCAAGGTGGACTACCCATGAATGCGCCTAGTAGTTTCAGTCGCGCTACTGATAGCACTACTACCACTTTAGTAGATTTAGTCAATCAGGTATTTACTGATGCCAATGGAGCCACTACAGGTAATCAAGGATTAGGGGTTAATAGTGCCGCCTTAGTGCAGGTAACAACTGGTGCGATCGCTGGAACTTACCTCGTTATTAATGATAGCACAGATGGCTTCCAATCCAGCAATGATTTATTAATAAATATCACCGGATTTACTGGTACTTTACCTGCTTTAGGGAACATTCCCGTGAGTAATTTCTTTGTTTAATTAAGTAGGCGTAGGGTGCGTTAGGCGGCTATCAATTCCGTCAAAAAACCAAAATTAACAAGCCGCCGTAACGCACCACCTCTATCATTAAATTGGTGCGTTACGCTATCGCGCTTCACACCCTAGGAGTAAGCGGACAATTCAAATGAACCCAACAACCGCCAATTATGATGAACCCTGGAAAGAAGCATTAAGCGAGTATTTTGAAGCGTTTTTATGCTTCTTTTTTCCTGAAGTTCACCAATTGATTGATTGGACAAAAATTCCCGAATCCCTAGAAAAAGAACTCAAACGGATTACCGCTTCAGCAAAGACAAAAAAACGTTTCGCTGACAAACTCTATAAAGTTTGGTTACTCAGGGGTGAAGAAGTCTGGATTTTGATTCATATTGAAATTCAAAGTCAATACGAAGAAAATTTCCCTCAGAGGATGTATATTTATAACTATCGTGCCTTTGATTTGTATCAGAAACCGGTTATCAGTCTCGCTATATTAGGAGATGAAAGAGTAAATTGGCGACCAGATTCCTATAATTATACTATCGCTGGCTGTGAAGTGAGTTTGAAATTCCCAACAGTCAAATTACTGGACTATGAGGAAAGATGGACAGAACTAGAAGCAAGTAGCAATCCCTTTGCTATAATGGTCATGGCACACCTGAAAACAAAAGCGACTACCGGGAAGCTGCCACAACGGGAACAGTGGAAGTGGAAGTTAATTAGGGGATTATATGAAAAGGAGTTCGAGAGAGAACAGATAATTAAACTGTTTGAAATCATCGACAATATGATGACTTTATCAACTAAATTACAGTCAAGTTTAGAGAGTAAAATCAAACAATTTGAGGAGGAAAGAACCATGCCTTTAATGAGTAATATGGAGTTACGAGGAATCGAACGCGGTAAAGAAATTGGCAAGGAAATTGGCAAGGAAATTGGCAAGGAAATTGGTAAGGAAATAGGCGCGTTAGAAAAGGCTCGTAACTATATTAAAACAGTGCTGAAAATGCGATTGGGTGACATTCCAATAGACATTGAGCAAGCTGTGGATAAAATTGCTGTATTATCGATTTTAGACGAGTTACTGAAATCGGCATTAACCGTTAATTCTTTTGATGAGTTGCATCAACTTTTAGAACAATAGTCTCAGGAATTTTCTTCTCCAATGAACCCAACAACCGCCAATTATGATGAACCCTGGAAAGAAGCATTAAGCGAGTATTTTGAAGCGTTTTTACATTTCTTCTTTCCTGAAGTTCACCAATTAATTGATTGGACAAAAATTCCCGAATCTCTGGAAAAAGAACTGAAACGGATTACCGCTTCAGCAAAGACAAAAAAACGTTTCGCTGACAAACTCTATAAAGTTTGGTTACTCAGGGGTGAAGAAGTCTGGATTTTGATTCATATTGAAATTCAAAGTCAATACGAAGAAAATTTCCCTCAGAGGATGTATATTTATAACTATCGGGCCTTTGATTTGTATCAGAAACCGGTTATCAGTCTCGCTATATTAGGGGATGAACGAGTAAATTGGCGACCAGATTCCTATAATTATAATATCGCCGGCTGTGAAGTGAGTTTGAAATTCCCAACGGTTAAATTACTGGACTATGAGGAAAGATGGTCAGAACTAGAAGCAAGTAGCAATCCCTTTGCTATAATAGTCATGGCACACCTGAAAACAAAAGCGACTACTGGGAAGCTGCCAGAACGGGAACAGTGGAAGTGGACGTTAATCAGGGGATTATATGAAAAGGAGTTCGAGAGAGAACAGATAATTAAACTGTTTGAAATCATCGACAATATGATGACTTTATCCCCTGAATTGCAGTCAAGTTTAGAAAGTAAAATCAAACAATTTGATGAGGAAAGAACCATGCCTTTAATGAGTAATATGGAGTTACGAGGGATAGAACGCGGTAAGGAAATTGGTAAGGAAATTGGGGAGTTACGAGGTATAGAACGCGGCAAGGAAATTGGAGCGTTAGAAAATGCTCGTGATTTTGTCAAAACAGTTTTGCAAGCTCGCTTAGGTGAAGTTCCTTTAGATGTGGAACAATACCTGAATAAAGTTTCGGTACTATCTACATTACAAGAAATTGTTAAATTAGCAGCTACTGCTAATTCTCTCGCAGAATTTAAGCAGTCTTTGGCAAAAATCAATATCTAGAAAACGGGTTTCTTAGAAAACGGGTTTCTTTGAGAAACCCGTTTTCTGTATAATGTTAATTTATGTTATAGAAACCTTGAAAAATTCGTGATTCTTTGCATAAAATAGTCGCATTAATCTTTTGCAGTTAACGTCATGACTTCTACCCTCTTGCCGAGCCTTGCTGCTGTTGACGATGTTTTGTTCAATTTTGCTCAATCTGATGGCTTGAGTCAAGCTAATCAGGTGGATAGTGCGAGAAATCAGCGTTTAACCGCACCCGAATTAAATACTGTAGTTTTCCTCGATGCTGGTGTTAGCGATTATCAAAGTCTCCAAGCTGGAGTAATTCCAGAAGTCGCCACGGTTATTCTCTCTCCCAACGAAGACGGAATCGAACAAATCTCCGCTTTTTTACCACTGTTGAAACCTCAGATTTGTCGGATTTGCAGACATCTGGGGTTTTTCAGCCAGATATACCCTTCTTTGCCGGCTTAAGTACCTAAGCAAAATTAATGACACAAATCTAACCCCCCCCTTGCTCCTTGCCTATCTCCACTAGGAAATTTATTTTGCACCACTACCTAATTGTTTAATTTTCACCCTTTATTCAGGAAAAAGTCATGTCAACTCCTTTTTTAGTTAAAGATATCGACCCCGGTTCCTCTGGCTCCTTCCCCGGCTATCTGACGGCGCTGGGCAATACCCTGTACTTCCGGGCCTTTGACGGCGTTAACGGTGAGGAATTGTGGAGGAGCGACGGCACGGCGGCCGGTACGGTTTTGGTCAAAGATATCCGCCCCAGTTCCTCTAGCTCCTACCCCAGCAATCTAACGCCAGTGGGCAATACCCTGTTCTTCAGTGCCAATGACGGCGGTTACGAGAGCATGGGCTACGGCGGTGGCCACTCCACTGAATTATGGAAAAGCGACGGCACGGCGGCCGGTACGGTTCTGGTCAAAGATATCAACCCAGGCGGTGACTATATGGTACCCTTTGGCTCCTTCCCTGAAAATCTGACGGCAGTGGGCAACACCCTGTTCTTCACTGCTAATGACAACGTTAACGGTCGGGAATTATGGAAAAGCGACGGCACGGAGGCTGGTACGGTTCTGGTCAAAGATATCCGCCCCGGTTCCTATGGCTCCCATTCCTATAGCTCCTCCCCCTACAATCTAACAGCGGTGGGCAATACCCTGTTCTTCACTGCTTTTGACGACGTTAACGGTCGGGAATTGTGGAAGAGCAACGGCACGGCGGCCGGTACAGTTCTGGTCAGAGATATCCGCGCCGGTTCCTTTGGTTCCTACCCCAGCAATCTAACGGCGCTGGGCAACACCCTGTTCTTCACTGCTTTTGACGGCGTGAACGGTTGGGAGTTGTGGAGGAGCGACGGCACGGCGGCCGGTACGGTTCTGGTCAAAGATATCCGCCCCGGTTCCTATACTAGCTCCGACCCAGAAAATCTAACGGCAGTGGGCAATACTCTGTTCTTCACTGCCAATGACGGCGTGAACGGTACTGAATTGTGGAAAAGCGACGGCACGGCCGCAGGTACGGTTCTGGTCAGAGATATCCGCGCAGGTTCCTCTAGCTCCAACCCAGAAAATCTAACGGCAGTGGGCAACACCCTGTTCTTCACTGCTTTTGACGGCGTGAACGGTTGGGAGTTGTGGAGGAGCGACGGCACGGCGGCCGGTACGGTTCTGGTCAAAGATATCCGCCCCGGTTCCTATACTAGCTCCGACCCAGAAAATCTAACGGCAGTGGGCAATACTCTGTTCTTCACTGCTTTTGACGACGTGAACGGTACTGAATTATGGAAAAGCGACGGCACGGCGGCCGGTACGGTTCTGGTGGCCGACATCATCCCCGGTGCCTCTGGCTACGGCCCCAGCAGTCTGAAGGTAGTGGGCAATACTTTGTTCTTCACTGCCAATAACGGCGTTAACGGTCAGGAATTGTGGGCCTTAAATGTGGGGGGTCCCACAGTTCCCACCCTCGCTATTGCCGCCACCAATGCCAATCAAACCGAGGGCAACAGTGGCAGTAAAGCCTTTACCTTCACCGTCACTCGTTCGGTTAATACCACGGGAACCAATAACGTCAGTTGGGCAGTTACCGGCAGCGGAACCAATCCTGCCAATGCCACTGATTTTGTCGGAGGAGTGTTACCGTCAGGAACCTTGAGTTTTGCGACGGGGGAAACCTCAAAAGTGATTACTGTTGACGTTCAGGGAGATACAACGGTAGAACTGAACGAAAACTTTACCGTCACCCTCTCCAATGCCACCAACGGCGCTACTATTACCACCGCTACTGCCACGGGAACCATCGAAAATGATGATGTAGCAATCCCCATCCTCACCATTGCCGCCACCAGCAGCAGTCAAACCGAGGGCAACAGTGGCAGTAAAGCTTTTACTTTCACCGTCACTCGTGCGGTTAATACCACGGGAAGCAATAACGTCAACTGGGCAGTTACCGGCACTGGAACCAATCCTGCCAATGCCACTGATTTTGTCGGGGGATTGTTACCCAGTGGGGTAGTAAGTTTTGCCCCGGGGGAAACCTCAAAAGTGATTACTGTTGACGTTCAGGGAGATACAACGGTAGAACTGAACGAAAACTTTACCGTCACCCTCTCCAATGCCACCAACGGCGCTACTATTACCACCGCTACTGCCACGGGAACCATTCAAAATGATGATGTAGCAATCCCCACCCTCGCTATTGCCGCCACCAATGCCAATCAAACCGAGGGCAACAGTGGCAGTAAAGCCTTCACCTTCACCGTCACTCGTGCGGATAACACCACGGGAAGCAATAACGTTAACTGGGCAGTTACCGGCAGCGGCAGCAATCCTGCTAATGCCACTGATTTTGTCGGGGGAGTATTACCGTCAGGAACCTTGAGTTTTGCGACGGGGGAAACCTCAAAAGTGATTACTGTTGACGTTCAGGGAGATACAACGGTAGAACTGAACGAAAACTTTACCGTCACCCTCTCCAATGCCACCAACGGCGCTACTATTACCACCGCTACTGCCACCGGAACCATTCAAAATGATGATGTAGCAATCCCCACCCTGGCTATTGCCGCCACCAATGCCAATCAAACCGAGGGCAACAGTGGCAGTAAAGCCTTCACCTTCACCGTCACTCGTTCAGTTAATACCACAGGAACCAATAACGTTAACTGGGCAGTTACCGGCAGCGGAACCAATCCTGCTAATGCCACGGATTTTGTCGGGTCCGTGTTACCATCAGGAACCTTGAGTTTTGCCGCCGGGGAAACCTCAAAAGTAATTACTGTTAACGTTCAGGGGGATACAACAGTAGAACCGAACGAAAACTTTACCGTCACCCTCTCCAATGCCACCAACGGTGCTACTATCACCACCGCTACTGCCACGGGAACCATCAATAATGATGACTTTATCGGTACTTCTGGTCCTGACACCCTTGTGGGTACTTCTGGAGCAGATGCCATGACTGGATTAGCCGGAAACGATACTTATACGGTAAATGATGCCGGGGATTTGGTCATTGAAGCTCTCAACCAGGGAACCGATACCGTGCAGGCTTCCATTTTCTATACTCTTCCCGACAACGTGGAAAATCTCCTTCTCACTGGTACTGGTAATCTTAATGGCACGGGTAATGGCTTAAATAACCAGATTACAGGGAATAGTGGCAATAATAACCTCAATGGTGCTGCTGGAGTCGATACTTTAACTGGTGGGGTGGGGACAGACATCTTCATCTTCCAATTTGGTCAGTCCACAGCCGCAGCCCTAGACCGAGTTACGGATTTTGCTATTGGTACTGATAAAATTGACCTGCTTAGTCAAGCTGGTGGGGCCATTAATGCCCCGGTCGCTTTTACCCGGGCAACAGATAGCACCACGACCAATATTAACACCATTGTTACTAACGTCTTTACCGATGCTAATGGCGCAACAGCCGGAAATCAAGCTCTCGGAATTAACAGCGCTGTTTTAGTGCGGGACAATAGTTCTTCTACTTACCTAATTATCAACGACGGTACGCTTGGCTTCCAAAGTGCTAATGATTTGGTGATTAATCTCACCGGGTTAACGGGTACTTTACCAGCGCTCGGCACTATTGCGGTCAATAGTTTCTTTGTCTAGATTAATGGGGGGATTAATTCTCCCCTTTTAATGCTCCCGTTCAAGTAATTTTGATACAAAAAAAGTTAAGAGGCTCTTCTCGACTTTGTGTTATAATTTTTGCTTATGAAACAACCGTGAAATACCTATCAGGCAAGACTTTTAGGGCTATTTTGACGTTCGGCGATGCTCAGTCGAGCGGCGGAAGAAACTAGAAAATATCAGTATAGACCTCGTTTCCACACATAAACCAGAAGAACCCAAATACTGATGGGCAGTCAGGAGTTTAAGCTTGTGGAGAGACTGTAAGACTCCTTGAGATTCGTCTCAAAAAGCAGGTTTCTGTGAAGCAAGAATCTCCCATCACACAGCTTGGCATTGTGATGGCGAGAGTGTCACAATTGTGTTCAATTACTCGTCATCCCAGTCATGCCTTCCAGCGGTCAAGTGAAATCGATTTTTTTTCTGATCCTCTTTCTCCTCAGTATTCTAGGGGGTATTCTACTGGCTTCGCTACTTCAACAACCAGCGATCGCGCAATCTCCCTCCTCGGATACAGTGCTGAATCGTTATCAAATTGGACAGCAAACCTATCTAGAAAATTGTGCCACTTGCCATATTGCCATTCCTCCCAGCATCCTACCCAGTCAAACTTGGAAAAAAATCCTAGAAAATCCTAATTCTCACTATGGTATCCGTTTAAAACCAATTGTTGGCATTACTCAGCGTCTTATCTGGGATTATCTCAGTTATTCTTCCCGCCCTCTTACCCAGACTACTTTTGTTCCCCTCCTAATTGAACAGTCCACCTATGTAAAGGTTTTGCACCCTAGGGTCAATTTACCCACTGCCCTCGGTCACACCACCTGTGTCACCTGTCATCCCAACGCTTCCCGCTACGATTATAAAACCCTTACCCCCATCTGGGATGATGCAGCCTAATCAGTTATCAGTTATCAGTGATCAGTTATCAGTTTTCAGCTTCTGAAGGCAAGGGGCAAAAGACAGAATCTGACAATTCTCCTACCTAAAAAGAAGGTTAGAAACTAAGCACATCAAAGCTTTTAGCTTAACCAATTAGGTCTTAGATTCGGCCCTTGTTTTCAGATGTGAGTTTTTAGTTCACTGATTACTGATTACTGTTTACTGATCACTGAGAGGGGGTGCAGTTAAGGTGATTTCGCCAATTTGGCCAGCTTTACCCATTAATTGGGCAGGTTTTTGGTTAAGAGAGATTTTAACACCGCCAGCATTGCCCGATCGAATATTTAAACTCTTTTGGGCTGTCCAAGTTTGTTTAGTACCCGGTTGGAGATTGCCTTCATGGACTTTTTGGCCATCGGCAATTACCCTTACCCAAGCGGCCTGTTCAATAGTTACTTCGGCTGAGAGGGGAACTTTTGACTGAGGAGAAGGGGAAGGAGAGGCTACCGGTGCGGGAGGGACTACCGGCGCGGGGGAAACCACGGGGGAAGGAGAGGGAGTAAGGGCAGGGGGGTTAGAGAGAGGGGGACGGAGGAAAAGATAGCCAATACCACAAAATATGCCCGCCAGCAAGCCTAGCCAGAGATACATCCCGAAAAAGGTTGATTTAGCCGGTTGGGAGCCAGTTTCCGGGGCTGGTTTTTCTGGTTTCACCGGTTCCACTTTTGGGGCAGCGGGTTCAGCCTTGGGGAGAGGGGTAACTTTTGTGGGCAGTGTTTTCGGGATAGTTACCTCTTGAGCTAATTGTTCCGCACTAGGAGACAAGCGATCGGCTAAAGCTTTACCATCAATTTTTAGAGCATCACCGTAGCGTTTGATAAATCCCTTGACATAAATTAATTCTGGTAATTTCTGCCAATTCCCCGTTTCCAACGCTTCTAGCATTGGTAATCTAATCATCGTCAGGGCGGCGATATCGTCTATGCTCAGGCCGCTTTCTTCCCGTTTTTGACGTAAATAAGTCCCGATTTCCTTGATTTGTTCGGCTTGTAGGGGACTGAGTTGACTCATAATTCCAGTCATAATCTATACCAATTAGATGATAATCTCGATTTTGTTATTTTGGGATAATCTGTTCTCTAGAAGCTCCTTTCACCTTGTCATCATTACCGGCGAAAAGGTTCCAAAAACTGGCAAAAATCGGCAATACTTGCCAAAGTTAAGTTTTTTATTCTCGGTTGACTGCACTGGCTACTTAGTGCATACATTTGTTCTCAATACTGGTTTTTCTCCAACTCTCAGCTGATCGCTAATTATGACCTTTATTCCCCATCCCGACACCGCCCCCCTTAACCTTACCTGTGCCGTAGTCACGGTGAGCGATACTCGTACCCAAGAGACGGATAGGAGTGGCCAAATAATTCAAGAGTTACTAACTCGATCGGGTCATGATATCGGCCTATACTTAATTATCCCCGATCAACCCTTACAAATTCAAGCAATCTTACCAGAGATTAGTAATCAAAATCAGATAAAAGTCTTAATTCTCAATGGGGGTACGGGTATTGCTCCCAGAGACAATACCTATGATGCTTTAGTACCTTTATTAAGGATTACTTTGCCCGGTTTTGGCGAATTATTTCGTTATCTCAGCTATCAGGAAATTGGCTCCCGTGCCATGGCATCAAGGGCAATAGCTGGGGTTTATCAAAACTTATTAGTCTTTTCTCTCCCCGGTTCCACTAATGCCGTTAAATTAGCCCTAGAAAAACTGATTCTTCCCGAAATCTTACATCTGGTTAAACAGATGAATGGATAATTTATTGGGATTTGATCTGGGCGGAAATTTCTTGAAAACATACATCCCAAAAATAGCCAGCTAGATTCACAGCACTTAACAGTTTAGGAATTCCTTCACTTAGACTAGCAAAACCTTGATTTTTAATCTGGAGAAAATCGATAGCGATTGCCAAAGTTAAAAGTGCTAAAGCGATGATTAAAATTTGGTAATAAGTTTTTATTATTCGCCGCCAAAATGCTAAACCATAAATCAGAATTGCGAGGGCATAAACGGAGATAGTCAAGAATTTGGGAATATTAAAATAGAGGAGAATGATATGAATTCTGAAGATTTCATTGATGGCAAAAAGTCCCGTTATTATGCCAGAAACAAGTAAAAAATTGTCAGAATTATTGAAACTTGTCTTGCGGGACAATAAAGCATAACTAAAAAGGCAAACAATCGGGGGTAAACAACAAAGAAACTGAAAAGCATGGGTTAATAAACCAGCGAGCGGAGTTGGGGGAGTAGCGGGAGGATAAAATAAAAGACTAGAGGGGAATTTTTCCCGATCAAACCCAGCAATCAAAGCTAAAATCAAGAGGAGAACGACAAGATTTATTTTCAGAAAATGCTGTTCTCGTGAGGACATAAGTATAGTAGTTTATAATTGTGGCTATTAACCACGGTATAATTCACAGAGTGCCGCTTTCTACAGGCTCGATCTACATACGGAAGCGCCAAGCATTTCCCTAATTGTGTTAAGGACAATTTTCTCGGTTTTCTATGCTCGCTCAAAAAGAACTTTTGTGTTTATTACAATTGGCTAGTCCCATTTTACCCGTCGGGGCCTATAGTTATTCCGAAGGGCTAGAAACCCTCGTCGAAAAGGGGATTATCTCCAATAGTGCCAGCTTAAATGATTGGTTAGAGCGATCGCTTTGTCAAGGCTCGATTCGCTTAGAAACGGCTGTTTTGGTAAGGGTATATCGTTGTTTTTGTCAAGAGGATTTTACAAAACTTAATTATTGGGATAATTGGTTATCGGCAACGCGGGAAACGGCCGAATTAAGACAGCAAAGCTGGCAAATGGGGCGATCGCTGTTAAACTTATTGCGGGAGTTAGCACCGGCCAGAGATAATCTACCAGAACAGGCTAATTATGCCACCGCTTTTGCGATCGGGGCAAGTAATTGGCAAATTGGCGAAGAATTAGCGGTTTTAGGCTATTTACACAGTTGGGCAAGTAATTTAATCAATGCAGGATTGCGTTTAATTCCCCTTGGACAAACCCTAGGACAATCCCTTCTGATCGGTTTACAGCCCAGTTTATTAACAGCAACAGCAGATATTATCAGTTTAGCCGATGAAAACCTGAGCAGTTGGAGTTGGGGGCTAAGTTTTGCCAGTATGAACCACGAAACCCAGTATAGTCGTCTATTTCGCAGTTAGAAATTAGCGATCAAATTTTTCGCTATTTTCTGGGAGAATATGCAAGTCTCTAGGAGTCTCTCTCTTGGGTTCAAGCCGACATTTTTAGGTAAAAAACCGAATAAGGTATAGTATGATTGAAAAAAATCTTAAGTCCTAGTTCTCGCTTTCAGAGTGACTAAGGGTTTTAAGGAAAGATGCGAACACTCTACCTAGCCACAGTGTACCAATGTTTAGTCAATCAGAAAAAATTCCCGTTTCGGTGTTAATTCCCGCCAAAAACGAGGAATCTAACCTTCCCGCCTGTTTAGAGAGTGTTGCTAGGGCTGATGAAGTGTTTGTCGTCGATTCCCAAAGTAGCGATCGCTCGATCGAAATATCTACAAACTATGGGGCTAATGTAGTCCAATTTTATTTTAATGGTCGTTGGCCGAAAAAGAAAAACTGGTCCCTCGATAATCTGCCTTTTCGCAATGAATGGGTATTAATCGTCGATTGTGATGAGAGAATCACCCCCGAACTATGGGACGAAATTGCCAGCGTGATCCAAGATCCCAACTATAACGGTTATTATCTCAATCGTCGCGTCTTCTTCCTCGGACAATGGATTCGTTATGGTGGCAAGTATCCCGACTGGAATCTGCGCTTATTTAAACATAAGTCGGGCAGATACGAGAATTTAAACACGGAAGATATCCCCAACACGGGAGATAACGAGGTTCACGAACACGTTATCCTCGATGGCAAGGTGGGATATCTGAAAAATGATATGCTGCACATCGATTTCCGCGATATCTATCATTGGTTAGAAAGACATAATCGTTATTCCAACTGGGAGGCGCGAGTTTATTACAATATTCTCACGGGTAATGACGAAAGTGGCACGATCGGAGCGCACCTGTTCGGTGATGCGGTGCAGAGGAAACGTTTTTTAAAGAAAATTTGGGTAAAATTGCCCTTTAAACCGCTGCTGCGCTTTATTCTCTTTTATTTTATCCGTCTCGGTTTCTTGGATGGCAAAGCTGGTTATATCTACGGTCGTCTTTTGAGTCAGTACGAATACCAAATTGGGGTTAAATTGTACGAATTACGGCAATTTGGCGGTAAATTAAACGTTAATGCCCATGCTAATCCCCCGGTTAAACCCTCGGAACCTCAACCCGCGGAAATGATTAAATAAGTCCTATGTCCCCAGAAATCCGCACCGATGAGGAAGCGTGGCTAGATCTGCGTACCTACGATCAATCTTGGTTTGAGCGCGGTCGTTCTCATCCGATTATCCTACTTTGGTGGTTAGTACAGGGAATTCTTTTTCCCCTCAGTTTGCACCAAATGGACAGCTTTCGCTGCGCTATTTTGCGACTATTCGGGGCTAAAATCGGCCTTGGGGTGAAAATTCGCCCGACGGCAAGGGTTACTTATCCTTGGAAAGTGGCGATCGGCGATTATACTTGGATCGGCGATGATGTGGTGATTTATAGTTTAGATAACGTTACCATCGGCAGTCATTGTGTGATTTCTCAAAAATGTTATCTTTGCACTGGCAGTCACGATCCCTGCGATCGCTCTTTCAGCTTAAAAACCGCTCCCATCCTCATTGGTAATGGTACATGGATCGCGGCCGATTGTTTTTTGGCTCCGGGGGTAAAAATTGGCTCTAATGTTGTTATTGGGGCAAGAAGTAGCGTATTTGCTGATATTCCCGCTCAAAAGGTCGCTTGGGGCAGTCCCTGTCGTCCTCAATACGATAGAAAGATGAATTCTTATAGTAGTTAAGCTTAAGAGGCATTTTATCTCAAATGTCGGGGTGAAGACTCAAATCCCAAAGTCGAAAGTCCTGCTCATAGGATGCCGTCATCGATTTATCTCCTTCTAAGCTCAATTAACATTATATTAATAATCCGCCAGCAGTAAGCGCTTAAAAACGGATTTGGTGTCAAAATGTGTTGTTTTCTTGATTGTCTGAAGATTGAACACGAAAGGGAGGCGCAACATAATCGGAAGGTAAATAATTTTCGGGAATGGTTGTTGTATTTCCATCTCGTAGGGAGGTGTAACTGGGAGAGAGAATCTCAATCCCAGCTTCATTACACTTGTCTTGAATATTTTGATGGAGTTCTGAATAAATTATTACCATCAAATTGGGTTGGTTAGTGTAAGCGTTTAATTGATAACTGATGTAAAAATTATCTAGGCTAGTTTGCAGGACAAAAGGTGCGGGTTCTTTGAGAATATGCACAGTTTCTAGAGCAGCTTCAATTAAGGTTTTGTGGGCTTTTCGCCAAGGCAGATCGTACCCGAGGGTAATCGTTGTCTGAATAATTAGATTTTTGTTTAATTCCCGCGAGGAAATACTAAAGTTAATCACATTACTACTTAATAAAGATGAGTTAGGAATAGTAATTATTTTATTAGTGGGAGTGCAAATGCGAATTACTAAGAAGTTTTTTTCAATTAGATCGCCAATTACCTCTCCCACTTGAATGTGATCTCCGATGCGAAAGGCACGGGTATAGATAAGAATAATTCCCCCAATAACATTGGCGATCGCCGAAGTAGAACCAAGGGATAAAAGAAGACCAAGAAAAACAGAAACACCGCGGAAAGCAGGGGAATCAAAACCGGGCAAATAGGGAAAAGCAACTATTGCTGCTAAGGCAATAATTATGACTAATAGGAGATTGTAAGTAGGTTTAGCCCAATCAGTATAAAAACCAGGAATAACCAGATTTCCTCTTTCTATGGCTGTAAAAAAGGGCTTGATTAGCCGGATTAAGTAGTAGGTTATAAAAATGATTATGGCAATAATAAAGGCATTGGGAAGATATTGGCCAATGGACGATAAAACCAGTTCTAATGATTGATAAAAATAACCTAAAATACTCTCGCCAAAAACTCTTGTCCAGGGAAATAAACGAAGTACAAATGTTGCATAATTAAATAATAATAAAAAGAGAACAAGTAAGCGAATTATCCGAAGAACTCGCAGCCAAAAAAAGCTTATATTAGAGGAAGATACAATCTCAACATTCCCGATTTGAATGCCCGGTGTCAAGGATTCAATCAAACGTCTAATAAAGGGAAATAGCTTCCCTGAAGTTTTGATAACTGCAAAGCTAATAATCAGGAAGGCAAAGCTGGCTATAACCGTATAAATGATGTTCTTAAGTAGTTGTTCGGGTTTTCGATCTTGGCGATATTGAGCGATAGCAACCTGAATTTTTTGTAAAGCTTGTTGAGCTAAAACCTTCGGCGTTGAACGATAGGCTTTTGCATCTCGCTCCGTCACCGTTAGAATTACTTCTTGATCTACACTTAAATAAAGTGAGTTATCATCAGGAATCTGCTTAATTGTCAGGTTCTCAACAGGAATAGAATCATTTTGAGCAATTCTTTCAATTCTCCGGGTAATAGCGTTAGCTCTCTCCTCCGCCGAAAATGAAGAAACTCCACGCCGGATAAAAAAGAGAGTTTTTCCATCTAACATAACTGGAAAGCCGTCAATTTTATTTTCCGGTTGTGTCGGATTTTGAGCTATTCCCAAAAGAGGGGACGTTAGAGTCAGTAGTAAAACTACAAAAAATATGACCAAGGTATGCCCAATTTTTTTCATCCATCCTCTAGCTTTAGATGGTGTAGTTAGCATTAAATATCTTTGATTAATATCGACAACTGGTACAAATTGCATAGGATTAAGTCAGATTTTTTTGTGTGTATTCGGGTAATATTTAGGCATTACTGTCCTCGATGAGATGCAGCTCTTCTAGGTTGAGACAGGAGGGAAATTTTCACATCTGAAAGCTATTCTTGCAACTACTAGCACCATCGACGTGCAGGGGAACTTGCCAGCCGGTTTCTCTGTTCAATGTTTCTAGAACCTCATTAATTTCTTGGACGGGTTCATAACTACCATCAAAGGTACTACCCATAATTGCAATTACCCCGATCGTATTCTCATTAATTAGTTTAATTGCCTCGGTCGCCTTGAGATGAAAACGATTCCCTTCCATCGGCACAAAACGCGGTTCTACCTCCCAATAACGACAGAATTTTTGCCAACAAACCTGCACATTAATGCCCATGACTAAATTAGGTTTGTCGGTGGGTTTACCCTCTTTTTGTCGGCGTTTGCGCCATTGCCATTTTAAAGCCATGCCTTCCAACATCGCAGCTTCACTGGAACCAATGGTAGAACAACCGGTTGCCGCTTCGCTTTCGGGAGCATTCCAGAGTCTAGCGATCATATTCACACAACGCAGTTCAATTTCGGCAGTTTGTGGGTATTCATCCTTGTCGATCATGTTTTTATCGAAGGTTTCCCCCATTAATTGTTTGGCTTCCGGTTCCATCCAAGTGGTGACAAAAGTAGCCAGATTCAGGCGAGAATTACCATCAAGGGCGAGTTCATCGCGGATTAAATTGTAGGCCACCGCCGGCGGCATTTCTCCCTCGGGAATCTCGTATTTAGGTACAGCGGAAGTCAGGGCGCGGGAAGCATAGGTGGGGGTAATTAGTGCCTCTTCCGGACTAAGGCGATCGAGATTAATTTTCTGATGAACCATAACTTCCTTAATAAAATATCTTTTTTGCTGAGAGTAAATTACCAATCATTCCCAAAATAATAGCAATAATCGAGACGGATAAAAAATAGGAAAGCATCCCTTGGGTTGCTACCAGTCGCCGCATCGCCGTACTATTAATACTTGTATTGGAGGTTTGATAACAAGCCGCCATACAAAAACCTTGATAGAGAAATTCCGTCCAATTGGGTCGATCGCAATTGGGAAAAACTAGGCCTTTACCATCATGATAGTAGCGCACTGCATATTCTTGGCTGTAGATCATTTGTCTGGCTAACCAAGCACTAATAATACTAAATCCTGTTTAAAGGGTTAATTATTGCTACTATGGCAAGAGTGCCTCCTGCCTGACTTGCACCAGGAGTCTGTTAATAGCTTCGGAAATTGTCAAAACCGAGATGTAGTTACTCATTGAACACCACAAAGGCTAAAATATGGAGTGTTATTTATGAGCCATTTATCCCTATCCGAACAGATTACCGCGGAACTTCTGGCAATCCTGATCGAAGAAGAAGTCACCTATCCCTGGGATGTAACCGCTGTTGAGAGTCATGATCCCTTAGACCTGACAGAAACGCCTTTTTCTCTGTGTGAAGGACTGGAAGCGACGGCGATCGAAGCACAAGCTGATAGATTCTTTAACAGTTTACACCAAAAATTCCCGACAGTTTCCGTTTCACCCCGGTCTAATATCTTTGATAAATTTGCCTCTTTATTGCCGGCCGAACATTTAAATCGTCTAGTAGAAAGCGCTGAAAATCTAGTTGATAGTCAATTAGACAACCTTGATCGCCTTGTTGTTTGTCTTAGCGATCTCTTTCCCCAATGGTCTCCAGAAGATTTACAGGTTTTTGCTCGTCCCTACGCCTATACTATGCGTAATGGCCAGAGCGAAACCAATATAGAAACCGAAAATTGGCAAAGTCTTTCCGAAATTGAACAAATTCGCCGGAGTGCAGCCATTGCCAGCCAGATTTTCCGCGACCTGTCTTCTCCTCAATAGTCATCTCATTCTATTCTGCACGACTACATTAGGTTACACTTCATCTTTATGAGAAACGCTATATCTCTTTATCTGATTTTTTGGTTTTTGTTTCTACCCGTCAGAAAGATTCTATAACTTGTGATTAACTTTGAAAGCACTTTTTAGGGTTGGATGCGTCATCAGACGCATCCTATATTTTCAAAGTTTCTTACCTAAAATGTCGGATGAATGCCCCCGCTAAATTTTTCGACAAGACATCAACCTTTGCGGGGGATGAAATCCGACCAGGATATTGACTGCGAAGCACGATTTTAATTTTACCATTTGTAGGTAAACTGTGTTATACTTAATTTATCCAGGGTCGAAGATTAATCAATGCTAGTCGTAGAAGCGAAGCTAAAAAACGGGACACCAGAGCAATATCACCGGCTTGATGAAGCTATCAAAACTTCTCAGTTTGTGCGTAACTCTTGTGTTCGTCATTGGATGGACAATAAGGGGACAACCCGCAATGATCTCCAAAAACTTTGCTCGGTACTAGCTAACAATAAAGAGACACCATGGGTTAATAAATTAAACTCACAAGCTCGTCAATCGGCTGCTGATAGAGCCTGGCAATCAATTAATCAGTTTTACCAGAATTGTCATGCTAAGATACCAGGGAAAAAGGGGTTTCCTCGGTTCAAAAAGCATAGCCGTTCGGTTGAGTATAAACTAACAGGCTACAAACTATCTGATGATCGACGTAAAATCAGATTTACTGACGGTTTTAAAGCAGGAGAATTTGATTTATCGTGTAGTCAAAAAACCTTAGTTTATTATTCAGAGCAACAGATTAAACGGGTAAGAGTTGTTAGACGTGCTGATGGTTATTATTGCCA
>NZ_JACJSW010000113.1:0-9344 GCF_014698375.1 Microcystis flos-aquae FACHB-1344
CCCTCGGTAAAACCCATTGCTAGTGGAACAATTCGGCGCAGTTATACTCCCCATCTTGAAGGAGAAATTCCTACCATTGTCCTAGAGTTTATCTCGGAAACCGAAGGGGGTGAATATTCCATCAATCCTCACTATCCCTATGGAAAATGGTATTTTTACGAGCAAATCTTACAAGTACCTATCTATGGAATATTTCAACCAAAAACTGGAGAATTAGAAATTTATCGATTAAATCAAGGAAGGTATGAACAACAAAAACCTGATGAAAACAATCGTTATTGGATAGCAGAGATTAACTTATTTTTGGGAGTCTGGCAGGGAAAAAAAGCGGAAGTAACAGCCTATTGGTTGCGCTGGTGGGATAAGTCGGGCAATCTGTTATTGTGGGGGAGTGAACGAGTCGCACAAACTGAATATCAACTCGAACAGGAGCGAATGTTACGGCAAAAATTAGTTGAAAAATTAAGAGAATTAGGCGTTGAACCAGAAACCTTGTAGGAGACTTGTCAAATGCTGATAAAATCATGGAAGGAATCTTGGTAATGATTCGGGGCTGAAGATGCAACCTAACCTAACAAATGACTTAAATCACATTCTCGCCCACACTAAGGACCTCTGGGAGGAATTGCGGGGACAACGGATATTTATTACCGGAGGTACAGGCTTTTTTGGCTGTTGGTTATTAGAAAGTTTTATTTGGGCTAATGATCAGCTAGACTTAAAAGCATCGGCAGTGGTTTTAACCAGAAATCCTGATATTTTCAGGCAAAAAGCTCCTCATTTAGCCAATCATCCCGCTATTCAATTCCATAGCGGTGATGTTAGGTCATTTGAGTTTCCTGAAGGGGAGTTTTCTTATATTATTCATGGTGCCACTGAAGCGAGTGCCAAGCTCAATCAAGAAGATCCCTTACTGATGTTTGATACGATTATTGAGGGAACAAGGCATACTTTAGAATTTGCTAAATTTTGTCAGGCTAAAAAGTTCTTATTAACCAGTTCCGGCGCCGTTTATGGCAAACAACCCCCTGAGATAACCCATGTTTCTGAAGACTATTTAGGCTCTCCTGATTTAACTAATCCGGGTTATGCTTATGCAGAAGGAAAACGGGCAGCAGAAATGCTCTGTACTCTCTATGCTAAACAACAGGGCTTAGAAACGAAAATTGCTCGCTGCTTTGCCTTTGTCGGTCCCTATTTGCCCCTGGATACCCATTTTGCTATTGGTAATTTCATTCGAGATGGTATGACGGGGGGTCCGATTCTCATCCAGGGGGATGGTACTCCTTATCGTTCTTATCTCTACGCGGCGGATTTGGCGATTTGGCTGTGGACAATTTTGTTTAAGGGAAAATCATGCTACCCTTACAATGTCGGTTCAGATGAGGATTTAACTATCGCTGAATTAGCAAAAGTTGTTGCCAGTACATTTGTATTAAAAGTCGAGGTAATTATAGCTAAAGAACCTATCCCGGGTAAACCTGCTGAACGTTACGTTCCTTCAGTAAAACGAGCGTTTTCTGAGTTACAACTTAAACCCTTGATTTCCCTAGGGGAATCAATTATCCGAACGGCTAGTTATAATTCATCAAGATCTTAGAAGTTAAGAAGGAGTTGAAACTTATGGAAAACCTTAAATAATAGGAAATTGCAAGAGTACTGGGAAAAAACAGACAAGTTATTGACAAAAATTCAAGGATCGTGTTTAATGGCGATAAGCTCAGTTGGTAAAAAATTAGATTTGGCCAAGCTTCTAACATTATCCAAAAGAAACAAAAAAAATTATGATTAAGTTGTCGGACTATGTAATCGAGTCTATTGCCAAACAGGGTGTAAAGCACGTTTTTCTGCTGCCCGGTGGTGGTGCAATGCACTTAAACGATTCATTGGGGAAGTGTCCAGATATTGAGTTTGTCTGTAACCTACATGAACAAGCTAGTGCCATCGCAGCCGAAGCTTATGCGAAAGTGACAAATAATCTTGGTGTGGCTATTGTTACTTCCGGTCCAGGAGGAACAAATACTGTCACAGGTTTAGCAGGAGCATGGCTTGACTCAACTCCATGTTTATTTATTTCTGGTCAGGTTAAACGAGCAGACTTGATGGGGGATTTGGCCGTAAGGCAACTGGGAGTACAAGAAGTAGATATTGTTTCTATTGTTCAATCTATCACTAAATACGCGATAACTATTACCGATCCAAATACTATTAAATATCATTTAGAAAAAGCTCTTTATTTAGCTAAATCTGGTCGTCCAGGTCCAGTATGGATTGATATTCCCTTGGATGTTCAAGGGGCAATGATTGATCCTGAAAAACAGCAAGGTTTTGATTCCAAAGAAGTTTCGCCAAGTTTTGATCTTCACCATCTCAGCAATCAAGTTTCTCAGCTAATTGAGTTATTAAATGAAGCAGAAAGACCAGTATTATTGGTGGGAAATGGGGTTAGACTTGCAGATGGACAAAAGGAATTTTTGGAATTAGTCGAAGGGTTGAATATCCCTGTTTTAGCGACATGGTTGGGGCTTGATTTAATAGCCAGCAATCATCCTTTATGTTTTGGCAGGCCAGGTTCGATGGCACCAAGAGGAGCAAATTTTACCCTACAAAATTCAGATTTGCTTCTAACCATTGGCGCACGCTTAGATATGGCTTTAACTGGGTATGCTCACGATAAATTAGCAAGAGCGGCCAAAAAAATCATTGTTGATATAGATCAGTACGAAATCAACAAAATGAAAACAAAAATTGAACTGCCAATTTGTGCGGATGCCAAGGATTTTATTCAAGAGCTGCTCAAGCAGAAGGATAAACTTAATCTCAAAAACCATGAGAGTTGGATAAAACGTTGCCAAGAGTGGAAAAATAAATACCCACTTGTTCTTCCTCAATATTGGGAACAAACCGAGGGAGTTAGTAGCTATGTATTTTCTCAAGTTTTGGCAGAAGAGCTTACCTCCGATGATGTCATAGTGTCCGGTAGTTCGGGCAATGGCATAGAAGTATTTTTGTTGGTTTTTGAAGTAAAGACAGGGCAAAGGATATTTCACACTAGAGGGTTAGGATCGATGGGTTTTGGACTACCTGCCAGTATAGGGGCTTGTCTAGCCAGCGATCTTAGACGCACAATATGTGTAGATGGTGATGGAGGATTTCAGATGAATATTCAGGAGTTAGAAACCGTCCATCGCTTGAATTTACCGATTAAATTTTTTGTTTTCAATAATCAAGGGTTTGCTTCTATTAGAAGTTCGCAGAAAAAGTATTTTGGGCGTTTGGTTGGTGCGGATGCCACCAGTGGTTTAACCTTACCTAATCTCCTGAATGTTGCTTCTGCTTATGGTTTAGCTACGGCACAAATATCCAGTTCAGCTAATTTAAGAGAACAGATTAGAGATATTCTCAATAGCAGCGATCCGATAGTTTGTGAGGTTATGGTACCAACAGATGAAGTCCGCGCCCCTAGCCTATCATCCTTCAAAAAAGATGATGGTACTATGGTATCTAGACCCCTAGAAGATTTGTGGCCTTTTTTAGAACGGGAGGAGTTTATTTCTAATATGATTGTGCCTTTAGTCGAAGAGTAAATTTAGATTTATTTATTAAATTACACAAAAGGAGAATATATGTTAGTTGAAAAGAGTATCACCAAATATATTACTTTTTCCGAAGAAAGTATCCTCAATGCCTTAAAAAAAATCAGCAGCAATGGCAGAAGAGTGGTGTTTTGCTTGACGGAGGATGGAGTTCTAGAAGGGATATTTACAGACGGTGATTTTCGTAGATGGATGATTGCACAAAATGATATGGATCTCAATAAACCCATTCATTTTGCTTATAATAAGAAATTTTTATTCGTTTGGGAAGATGAGGGATTAAGCAAATGCGAGTCCTATTTCTCCAATGGTGGCGAGGTGATGCCAATTTTAGATCGTCAACGACGATTAATTGCGATCGCATGGAACCGCTCACCAGGAATAACCATTGGGGATTTTGTCATTAGTCATAATTCACCAACTTTTGTCATTGCTGAGATTGGCAACAATCATAATGGGAGTTTAGACTCAGCTAAAAAACTGATTGATTTAGCCAAAGAAGCGGGAGCAAATTGCGCTAAGTTTCAAATGAGAGATTTATCGTCTCTTTATCACAATGCTGGCAACGCCAATGATTTTTCCGAAGATTTGGGTTCTCAATATACATTAGACCTGTTATCTCGATTTCAACTCAGTCAACAGGAAATGTTTGCGGCGTTTGATTATTGTAAAGAGAGAAATATTCTTCCCCTCTGCACTCCCTGGGATATAGAAAGTCTAAGCTTACTAGAAAATTACGGGATGTCTGCTTATAAAGTAGCCTCTGCCGATCTTACTAATTATGACCTACTTACAGCCCTCGCGAAAACTGGAAAACCTTTAATTTGTTCTACGGGAATGTCTAATGAGTCGGAAATTATTGAAGCGGTCAAACTATTAAAGAGTTTGGGAACACAGTATATATTACTGCACTGTAATTCCACATATCCCGCCCCCTTTAAGGACATTAATCTTAATTATTTAGATCGTCTTAAAGAAATCGGTGAATGTCCTGTGGGTTATTCTGGTCACGAACGCGGTATTTATGTTGCGGTCGCTGCTGTAGCAAAAGGAGCAAAGGTGATCGAAAAACATTTTACCTTAGATAAGTCTTGGGAAGGTAACGATCATAAGGTTAGCTTGTTATTTCCCGAATTTCAAGCGATGGTAGAGGGAATCAGACAAGTAGAAGAAGCGATGGGAACAAACTCCGAACGTCGTCTTAGTCAGGGGGAGTTAATGAATCGAGAAACCTTAGCTAAAAGCTTGGTAATTACCTGCGATTTAGCACCGGGAGAAATCATTACAGAAGAAATGCTGGCTGTGAAAAGTCCTGGTCGCGGATTACAACCCAACCGCAAACAAGAACTGATTGGACTAAAAGCTAAGAGAAACTTGAAAGCTGGTGATTTCTTTTTTGACAGTGATTTAATATCAGAAACAATTCAACCGAGACAGTACGATTTCCGTAGAAAATGGGGGATACCGGTTAGGTATCATGACTTTCAAAAACTATTGAATAAGACCAACCTTGAACTGTTAGAATTTCATCTCAGCTACAAAGACATGGAAGCTGATATAAGTGAATACTTTAACTCTAGTTATAATTGCCAATTAGTTATTCATAGTCCTGAATTATTTGCAGGAGATCACATTCTCGATTTGTGTTCTCAAGATGAAGCATATCGTCAACAGTCAATCGAAAATTTACAAAAAGTTATTGACATTACTAGAGAACTGACTAAATTTTTTCCGAACACAACTAAAACGCAAATAGTAACGAATGTAGGAGGATTTACTTTGGATGCTTTTCTACCAGCAACACAGCGTCATAAATTGTATGAAACTCTTCTAGACAGTTTGGCAAAACTTGATCAAACGGGAGTTGAGATTATCCCCCAAACAATGCCACCTCTACCTTGGCACTTTGGTGGACAGAGCCATCATAATATCTTCGTAGATCCCGATGATATAGCCTCTTTCTGTCGTGAGCATAACTATCGAATCTGTTGTGATGTCTCTCATGCAAAACTAGCCTGTAATCGTTATAAATGGTCTCTGACAGAATATATTGAAGAGGTGGGAGAATACATTGCTCATCTGCACATTGCTGATGCTACCGGTGTAGATGGAGAAGGATTACAAATTGGAGAAGGGGAGATTGATTTTCCTGCTCTCGCTGAAGTCCTAGGCAAAGTAAACCTTCAAGCGTCTTTTATTCCTGAAATTTGGCAGGGACATAAAAATGGAGGTGAGGGTTTTTGGATAGCTTTAGACAAGCTTGAACGATTTTTCTAATTCAGAGAAAAGCTGTAAATTTTTTACCAAAACTGGAGGATAACCCAAAATGATCAACTTTGAAGACTTTCAAACGAAAATTCAGAAAGCAATCGATGTCAGAGATTCTAGATTAGAAGTTCTGGAAGGTAAAAAACATAAGCCTTTAGCTATATTTGGTTATGGAAATAAAGGTAAACAAATATCCAAGCAGCTAAGACTCGCAAAGCAAGCGGTACAAATTTATGATGTAAACCCTAATGCCTTGGAAAGTGCCTGTAGCGATGGATTTGATGTGGTCAATCAAATCGATGACTTAATCGATTTTCAAGTGATATTAGGCTCTGGACAAAATCAGATTGAGCAAAAGGATATGGTTTTTGACAATCATATCTTTTATGAAGAGGCAACATTTCTTTACGATTTAGTGCATCTACAGTCTAGGAAAAGAGAGATGTCTAATTGCATTGTCCATGATCTGGATAGACTATATTGGGTATATACTGTTTTGCAGGAAGACTCCAAGAGTCAATTTTTGGATATTCTTTTATTTAGAGCTTCGCTCAATCCACTTCATCTCCAAAACTCCCGTGTGAATAACAAATGGATGTGGTTTGATGTACCTCTTAAATTCAAGTCAAGAGACTATAAAAACTTTCTTGATGTTGGTGCTTTTGACGGCGATACAATAAAGGCAGCGCGAGCATTTTTCCCATTAGATCGGGTTCATGCGGTAGAAGCAAATCTTGAATTTGTTAAGAAAATTGCGCAGCAGGCAAAGGATTTTAACAATGGTCTGGTTATTTATCCTTATGCAGCTTGGTCTAGTAATTGTATGCTTTCTTTTTTGGAAGATCACAATGGGATGTTCTCTGTTGTCAAGGAAGATTCTGGAAGTGTTTGTGCAGCAAAGCTCGATTCGATAATCAATGAAAATGTTGATTTAATTAAGCTAGATATAGAAGGCTCGGAAGCAGAAGCTCTAAGTGGTTGCACAAGGCTTCTTTCTTCTGCTCCTGATGTTTTAGTCGCTGCCTACCACAGACCCTCTGACCTTGTTGACATTGTTTCTACCCTTTTAGCGCAAAATCCTAAATATAAAGTATATTTTAGGCATTACTCAGATGTGTATGATGACTCAATTTTGTATTTTATTAGCTAAAGATAGTGCCTGTCCACTACTAGCTTTTTCACTGGCTCTGTCCAGGTTTGTGTTGACGATCTAACCCTGTAAATTTACACCATCTAAAACTTAGGAGGATAAAAATGAAAAATAAAGCTTTGCATCTCGAGAGTGATGAGTTTACTCAAAGAAGCGCAACTGAAGCGGAGATAGATGCATCACTTCGTAAATATGTTGATCAATTGTTGCCAGTCATGGGGGGTAGAGCTTGGAACTGGGACATTCAGGTAACGCTCAAGCGACAAGTGTTTTCTCGTTTAATTCACTACTATGAGTTGTACAAAAAGATCGTTGATGTACAAGGTGTAATCTTGGAATTTGGAGTACAATGGGGTGCTACGCTCACAACGTTGAACAATCTTCGGGGAATGTTTGAGCCGTATAACCACGCACGTAAGATATATGGTTTTGACACTTTTGAAGGTTTCGCAACCATTGACGAGAAAGACGGAGGGTTTTCAAAAGTAGGACAGTACAAGGTATCAGAAGATTATGAAAAAGTTCTTGAGGACATCTTGAACTTGCATCAAGGCTTATCACCTATCCCTCAAATCAAAAAGTTTGAATTGATTAAGGGAGATGCTTCAGTCACATTTCCTAAGTGGTTAGATGATAACACTCACGCCATTGTTGCCATGGCTATTCTTGACATGGATGTTTACAAGCCAACCAAAGATGTCTTAGAAAAAATCATTCCTAGACTAACCAAAGGTTCTTTACTGGTGTTTGATGAATTGAACTGTCAGCACTTCCCTGGAGAAACTCAAGCTGTCGCCGAGGTTCTTGGTTTAAATAATCTAGCGTTAAGATGTTTCCCTCATCAGCCTTACTGTTCTTGGGCTATTTGGGAAGGCTAATCCATCTGCTTAGCGGTTTGCTTGAATTCCTTATTCGCTTTACCGCTGAGTTAACCTCATTTTTTTATGATGAATAATGTATCTTCTTAAAAATAATAAACTTGTTGGCATTGTCAAGAAACATAGATTTGTCCGTTTCTTGCTGGTTGGTGTAATAAATACACTGTTTGGTTATTTTTCCTTTGCCACTCTTATTCTTATTGGACTGGATTACAAGTTAGCCGCTCTGCTGGCTACCATTCAGGGAGTTTTATTTAACTTTCAAACCACGGGAAGACTGGTTTTTGGGTTGAGTTAATCCATGACAAATGCCACAAATTATCAAGCACTGATTACAGGAGGTTCTCGCGGCATTGGATCAGCTATAGCCTCAGCACTAGAGAGTCAGGTAATTCAGATTATCGCCCCTAAACGCTCAAAAAAAGTAAAAATTGGAGGACAAACAGCATGGTAATGGTTAAAATGCAAGTCTCCTTAGAGTCTTTAATCGAGGCAATTGCCACCCTTGATTTAGGAGTGAAACGAAAACTTATGGAAATTATAGAAGATCAGATTTTTGAATCAGAAGAAGAGTCCATGGAAAATGATCCAGAGGTGTTAGCTGAAGTAGAGGAAGCACGAAAGGCTTATCAGATAGGCGACTATCAAACTATTCAAGAATATATCACTAATCAATCTGAACAAGCTTCATGAATTACGAAGTCATCATCCCTAAACCTGTGCAGAAGCAGTTGAAAAGCTTTCCAGATGATGTGCAAACTCGCCTGAACGAAAAAATCCTTCTGCTGACTGACGAACCCCGTCCTTCGGGAGTTAAAAAGTTGCAAGGCTATGCCAATGAATATCGTCTTAGGGTAGGTGATTATCGAGTGCGTTATGAAATTGACGATCAAGGCTCAGTTGTCATCATTCTGAGTTGTAGACATCGAAAAGATGCTTACAAAGGATGACTCACTATGAGAATTTATCTTGAATGTCGGGGTGAAGACCGTTCGGCTGAACTCACGGCCGAAGCCCTCGCTTTTAGCGACGGGATGAAACCCCGACCAGTATAAAACAGCACTTCGACAAGCTCAGTGACACGAAGCACGACATTTCGACACATTTCGACACATTTCGACAGGCTCAATGTAAAGGCTCAATGTAAAAGCTCAATGTAAAGGCTCAATGTAAAAGCTCAATGTAAAAGCTCAATGTAAAAGCTCAATGTAAAGGCTCAATGTAAAGGCTCAATGTAAAGGCTCAATGTAAAGGCTCAATGTAAAAGCTCAATGTCAACTAAAATCTTGACAATTTGTGCTATACAGGTTAACATAAAATAAGTTGTTTGAGGTCGATCAACAATGATTGTCTTAGAAATGAAAGCCGTGGTCAAACCAAGTCAGTGTTCTGCCATTGATGAAGCTATTCGTACAGTACAATTCATCCGTAATAAGGCTTTAAGGCTTTGGA
>NZ_JACJSW010000114.1:0-4729 GCF_014698375.1 Microcystis flos-aquae FACHB-1344
TGGGATAATTTCCCCTCAAAGGGCAGCTCAAAGTTTTCCGGTGGGGTTGAGGGTAACTCGCTTTTACGGTACATTAGCACTAATTAGAGAAGATGCAAGGGTGATGCAAGGGTTTTGAGCGATTCTAGCAGATTTAAGTGCATTTGGGAAGCTCTCAATCAAGCTAAAAGCCCTTTCCTGTAAGGTTTTTACCATTATTCAGCCAACCCCAATTAAACAACACTACAAGGAAGCAAAGGAGCTATGGAAAAATGATTACTGTAGGATTTAAAAAAGGACGATCACTCTTACAGCAAGATTTCTAGGGCCAAAGTGAACCCCGGAACCATATCCTCCCCGCTTAAAATCGCGTGGGCAGGATAATGAGTCGCCAAAAAGCTCTAGACTACAATTTTGGCAATAATCGGTCGTAGGATTGGATCATTCTTTCGTAAGTAAAGCGAGTGGCATTGATAAAACCTTTTTGCCTCAAATCTTCCAGGCGATCGGGAGCGAGAAGATTTTCTGCAATAATAGTAGCGGCGGCCTCGTGTTCGGTGGGATCGAAGTAAACGGCTGCATTATCAGCGATAACAGTCATGGGGAGACGATTGGAGGTAAAGACGGGACAACCACAGGATTGAGCTTCAATAACGGGAACACCGAATCCTTCCTGAAAGGAGGGAAAAATTAAAGCAGTTGCTAGGCAATAAAAGGCGCGGAGATCCTCATCGGAGACGGTTCCTAATTCGATTACTTGTGCGGACAAGTTATTCTGATTAACAAATTCTCGCATATCCGGCAGCAAAGGTTTTCCCATCAGGATCAATCGGCAATTTTCCAGACCGGGGAAAGTGATTAACCTCTTGAATATTTTCAGCAATCCCAATCGATTTTTATACCATTGGCCGCCTCCGACATGAATTAACCAGGGATAATCACGGTTGATATTAAATTTGCCCACCAGAGCTACTGCTGCTTCTTTTGTCATCGGACCGTATCCCTGATTCAAGCAATCCTCAATTACTTCCGTTTGTTCGGGAGCAATTTTAGTTAAACGGAGAACATCGGCACGAGTAGCTTCGGAAGAACAGACAACATATTTAGCCTGTTTTAGTCCTCGCAAAATCATAGCCTGATACTGTTTTCCCGTCCAACTGGTGGGATTTTCAGGAATTTCTACTAGGGCGGAACGAATGGCCAGCATATCGTGACAGATGACAAAATATTTGCGATCTTTTAGATAGGGAGTTAAATAGGATAACGCCTGATCACAAATGCAGACGATATCGGCCCAATCCAGCTGCTGACGTAACTGCACTGGGAAAATAATTAACTTATCAATATACCCCAACCACTTGCCGAGTCCCTGGGGAGAAGGCTTCAGTTGACCGAAAATAGGCTGTGCTTGCACTCGCCGAATTTCGTGTCCTTTTTGTCTGAGTCCTTTCTCCACTAAACCGACAAAACGATTAATACTGATCTGCCGATCGTTGACGTAATTTCCTACTATTAAAACTTTCATGATTAGGCTCCAAAAAATCAATTTTTATGGCGGTAAAACTCTCAAACAGTCTCGAGGGAAATTTCGGGGTTAAGAACAATATTAGTCCCGCAAAATTTCCTCGTACCTTTGTCCCGCTCGCTCCCAGGTGTACTCCGATTCCACCATCGCCCGGCCATTATGGGACAGTTGTTCTCGCACAGAAGGATCATCGAACAACCTAGCGATCGCTGTAACGTACTCAGCAACGCTATTGGCGCGCAACGCCCTAGGAGCAATTCCCTCGGCTGCCACCGTTAAACCCTCTAAACCGCGATCGCTGGCGACAATCGGAATCCCAGCGGCCATGGATTCTAGGGTTTTGGTCTTGATTCCCAATCCCACCCGCAGGGGAACCACACCAACGGTTCCTCGGTGTAAATATTCCACTGTCGAGGGAACAGTCCCCGTCACGCTCACACCGGGATACTTGGCGAGTTCGAGAACTTCCGGTGCCGGGTTTGCCCCCACTAGGGTTAAGGTGGTAGCGGGATATCGCTGTTGAATGACTGGCAAGACTTCTAAAGCAAAAAAACGGGCGGCATCGATATTATGGGTAGAACTCATGGCACCGACAAAGACCAAATTATGACCGCCGGGATCCCGAGGACGATAGGGAAACAGGGCTAAATCCACGCCATTAGGCACGATATCCACCCGTGCATCCGGGAGGATTTTTAACAATTGTTCGCGATCGTAATCGGTAGTAGCCACTAATTGCGAAAACTTGGCACAGTAACGTTTTTCGTACTGATAGAGTAAGGGCAGATAGAGAAAATCCCGCAGCGGATAGGCGGAGGCTCCTCTATCTAAATGATTGCGTGTCCAACCGTACACGGAACTGTGAATATCCACTACTGTTTTGACTCGCTGACGGTATTCCGGCCGGACAAAAATCTCGCTGATACTCTGAGCGCAGAGAATCACATCACATTTTTGCTGCTCGACGTATTCATCTACTCGCTCTTGAATGAGCGGCGAACGATAACTAAGAACACTAGCAGGGGTCATCTGTACTATTCCCTCCAGAAAGCGCCCTGTTTGACCGATTAGTTTTGTCAGTCCCTTGCCTTGAGCGGGAATTTGCCGGGGCGGAAATAAGACAAGATCATCGGTAAAGGTTTTGAGTTCTTCGATCTGAGTTTCCGTGACATTCTCCACCCGACGGGCGAACAGGGTGACATCGTGGTTTTGATGAAGACATTTGATCAGGTTAAAAGTTCTCCCCTCCGTTGCCCCGCGACTAGGTGGATAGGGAAAGTTATTGCAAAAAAGGACTAATATTCTCATAATTATGGTTCGGCAGCGGTTTTTGACAATAATTCTACCGTTTCCTTTAGTTGGCTATATACAGGAATCTGAACTGGGTATTTCTCGATCTCCCCAAGGGTGACTTTTCCTCGCCCTGTTAAGAGCAATACGGGCTGACAACCAGCTTCTAGGGCGCATTCTAGATCACTGGCCGCATCGCCGATAAACAACGAGCCGGCTAAGTCGATTCCGTATTGGTGGGCGGCGGCCAGCAGCAGATAGGGGGAGGGTTTGCGGCACAGACAACCTTCGTCGGGATGGTGCGGGCAGATGGCAAGATCGTGAAAATGCACCCCCAATTGTCGGTATTCCTCGATCATGCGCCCGTGAATCGCCGCTAGATCATCCCAAGTGAAATAGCCCCTAGCGATCCCCGATTGATTGGTAATGATGATCAGCAGATAGCCGGCATCCTGCCACTGTTTTAAGGCAGCCGCTGCCCCGGCGGGAATGCTCACCTGTTCTGGTTTACTCAGGTAGGGGATATAGTCAATAACTACCCCATCTCGATCGAGAAATAAGGCTTTGTTCTTTTTCGCTCTATCTTCGCTTTTCTGGTCAGAATTGCCCGGAGATGGCGGAGATGGGTATTTTAGGTCATCGTCATTGACGGAAATTGCGGGGAAAGGATTCATTATGTTGGACTTTTTCGAGTCGGGGACTAGAATTCTCAGTTCTTCTGTCAGGGACGAGAGCTTGAACCGATGGACAGACAAAATTCGAGGGATTGTCGCGATTTGTGCTAGTTTTCTCGGCTAAATTGCTTCTCTTTACTATCTAGGTGTCAGAGTATAGCAATCAGGGCATATTATACGCCGTCAGGCCTTTGGGCTTTTGATTATATCGGCGGTATTGTCAGGAATTGTTAACATTTTTGTCCAGCCAAACAAAAGGCCAAGACTCGCAAAGGTTGAATCCCCCGCTCAGAAATCCCCCATCCCAGCCAGAATACATCAAAAATTTATTTACAAACAAAACAAATTGTGCTAGAGTTGGCTGCGTTTGTCGTATATTCCGAGAATAACCGGCAAAAGATCACTCTTTTGACTCGATCGCTCTAGGTTTCTCTAGAACTATCATCGGCCTGTTGTTCTTGTCCCGTGATCAATTCTACCATGCTAGGGGTTTTGTACCCAATTAATGGACAGCGATTCTGGTCTTTTGATACTATTCAATGTAATGACAGAATGATTGAGAGTTAAATTTATTCAACTAATAAAAATTGGAAAATCAAACCTATGCGAATGGTGGAAAAATCAAACAAAAAATTGGATAGTTTCCAGAGCGATCCCTCTCTGTCAATTTTAATCAAGACTGAATTGGAAGAAGCTTATAACCTGAAGAAAAAACTACTAACCGAGACAAAATATCTAGAGAAAATCCAAGAGATTTGCCAAGTATGTATCCATGCTTATCGCAACAACCACAAAGTATTAGTCGCAGGTAATGGAGGCAGTGCCGCCGATGCTATCCATTTTGGCGGTGAGCTACACGGCCGATTTCTGAAAGAAAGACAGTCTTTGCCAGTTCGCGTCCTCAATAGCGATATCGCCAGTTTAACAGCGATCGCGGCTCTTCGTTACTCTTTATGCTAAATCAACATACAAGATGCCAAGACAACATACTTCTAACCCAAAAATTCCGAAAGTTTCTAAAGCCATAGGCTCTCCGTTTTATTAGTTTAAGTTTATTGTTGATTCCCTCGACCATCCCATTCGTTGTCCTTCGCTCGAAATAACTAATTATTTCTCCAAACCAGTTTCGGATTGTTTGACAACTCTTAGTAAAAACACTGGAGGATTTTGCCAACCATTCCGAGATGGATAGCATTCCCTCTGTCGGATTCTCTGAGGTTTCATAAATCTTTCTAAATTCTTCCTTTAATTCCTGCATCTT